>NZ_JCAMOT010000059.1:0-35658 GCF_059512425.1 Bradyrhizobium sp. Leo78 | reverse complement strand
TGATCTCGTGAACCCAGCGCGTCCCGGAAGGCACCCGATCGACCTGGGTCGCCAACGCCGGCTCGATGAAGCCGGGGGTAGGGCCCTTGGTGCCGATCGCGGCCGGCTTCTTACGCTGAAACGCCACTCGGATGACTCCACGCGACGAAGGCCGATTCAAAGTGGCGCAACTTGATTCGTTCCGGCCCAGAGTGGTCCAGGTGTTTTGCCGCTGTTCCGACTCCGGAACTTGGAAACCTTTTTTGGTATTGCCGAGTTTTCCTGATGCCGGTTGGACCTACCTCAGAGAGATGCCATGCAGGAGTATCGCATTTTCGTTCTAGGTCGGGACGGACGCATTATGGACCGATACGAATTCTTGGCTCCTGACGATAACGCGGCGAAAGAGCACGCCGAGCAGATGGTGGATGGCCACGACATCGAGCTATGGGAGCGAGGGCGAAAGATAGCGGAACTGAGGAGCAAGGAGTGCCGGGCGCGATGACGATGGAAGATATGCTTCAACTTGCCTTGGTGGTTGTCTTTGCCGCGGTTTTGATGGCGACTAGCCAAGCTTTCACGCAATATCGATCGTCAAGACATGCCGACGTGCCTGCTCTCGCAGTGATCTTGCGTGCGGAGAGACCGACGTTCCCTCCTATTTGAGCATGTCTTGGTATCAAGGGAAAATGTCAGCTCTAATTCCTGCGGCGTCTGATCAGCCAGTAGACGCCGTAGCCAATGGCAAGGATCGGAAGACCTGCACCAGCGATTGGCCCGGGGGCTCCGCTGACGTTTTTGTTCTGACCGGGCGCGTTCTCGCAATTTCCCCTGTCATTGCAGGCTTGCGCAGGCAGGGTGATCGTCGTCAGAGTGAGGGCCAAAATCGCGGCGGCTATGCCAAAACCGCCCTTCATCGCCTTCTCCTTTATTACTGACCGACATTTAATGTGAAATTAAATTATATATTAAAAATATAAAGGTTCAATGTGTTTATTACCGAACTTTCCCGGTCATATCAGGTTACTTCCTTTTCAGGAGGGCGGCTGGTATGCGCGCTTCAACACGCAGTGCCAAAGAGCTTTGCGAGCTACTCGCGTCAGATACCGATGTGCTCGCACAAAAGATGTCGGATTTGCTTTCGCTTCGAAAATTCGTTGCCGACGCTGAAATCGTCGCCGCTTCGCATGGCAGCATACCGAGCGCGCCGCTGATGGACCTTGGCGGCCCCGCTGCTGGCGGAAGGAGTTGGCGTTTGCCGGATCGAACTGTTCAATAAATCTCGCAATGCAATCAAATTGTCCAGCGTCATAACAATGCGAGCACGCACGACGCTTTCATGTTCAATCCGATCCGAATCGAATAGCGGACCTGCCTTTGGGCGAACGTGTGTAAATGTGAGTGTCATGAGCGTCCCAGGCCCCGACGCCAGATTGATTTTTCCTATGCAAAGCACTTCTGGAATATTGCCTGGGTCTACCGTGAGCGGTTTCTCAGCCCATAGATGGTCTCCCACGAAGTTTTCCGATGTTACGAGATTTATCACCCCGCTTGCGGAATCTTCGCCCATCCCAGAAGTACGCTCTTGCGACTGCTTCGTTCCTCAATGCGCGGTGAAGCACGTCGGTGGCCATGTCACCGGCCAGCCACATCAGCGAATGATGAATTGATGCTAGTCAAGCAAACAGCTTGGCGCCTTCCGGAGTGATCTTCACGTAGGTGCCGCTTTCGTGCATCCAGAGCCAGCCGCGCTCGATCGCGAGCGCTCGTCCAGCCCCGTACTCGACCGGCGAGCCACCGTCTTGGAAGATGAACGGATAGTTGATTTTCTCGACGTGAATGCGCCCATCTTGCACCGGCACGACTTCGTGCGCGAGCTCCATGATGCGGCGGGCGGCCTTCTCCGGATCGGCGTAGGGTCGGTCCTCGATGTATTTCATGCTGCGAGTTTATCTTCTTTGTCTGGGCCGCGCATTACGATCTTCAGGGCGTCGTCAGGGAGTGGCCGCTGAAGGGCCTTGGCCTCATCCCACGGCGCGCGCAGCCAGACGTCGCGCTCCTCGTCCGTCGTCAGGTCATGGATCGGCTCCACGACGGCGTTTGGCTCGGTGGTCAGGAAACCATATACGAGGTGAGGGCCGGGGACCGGCTTCGACTTGGTGCCGCGGTCGCCCTTGAACTCGGTCCAGATTCCGGCAAAGGACGTAAGCGGCCGGTCCTCGTTCAGGGCAAACCACACGACGTCCTTTTTGTTGGTCACCGGGTTCGGTTCAGGCGCGTACTCGGCGAAGCTGTTGGAGGGGACGGCAGCCAAGCGGTTCCGTTCCAGCCCAGTAGGTTTATTTCCGACGATCCGACTCGGACTTGTTCGCTGCCTTCAATCGGCCTCGGATATATTCAGCCAAGTCGCCGACCTCATCACGCATGGCCTTTTCCGTGATCCCCTCGCTCTTGGCCATTTCGACGCAGCACCGCGTTAACTCGGCCACGTCTTGCGAGGCGCCGGGCGTCCCGTACTGCTCAGCGGCGTGAACGCTATTCTCGATCCAGAACTCGATAAATTCGCGAGCTGTCGGCAACTCTCATCCTCTTAGTGACAAACTCAATAGTAGCATGCCATGGCAAATTCTCTCGCATTTCCCCTTGTATTCCCAGGGGAGCTATATAGCTTCAGGAAGTTCGATTAGCCGTTGTGCCTTGTTGAATGGTCTAGGCGGCCCTTTTCAAAAGACATCGTCGGATTGAATTCGGAGCTCGTGTGTGTTCACGCGAGATGCGGCGCTTTGGAGAGTTATCATGGCGACGGGTACGGTTAAGTGATTCAATGACCAGAAGGGGTTCGGATTCATCCACCCCAACGATGGCGGTAAGGACGTGTTCGTTCATATCAGCGCGGTCGAGCGAGCGAGCCTTGGTGGACTCGCCGAGCGCCAGCGGGTGAACTACGAGGTCAGGACCGACCGGAAGAGCGGTAAAGACAGCGCAGACAATCTGTCCCTCGCATAAAAGTTTTCCGTCATTCCACGGATGTACTGGAATGACGCGGCCCGCTCGATCTCGGGATTGAGCGGGCTGTTGCACGCGAAGGGCAATCCGTTCCTTCAATCTGGGATCATCGGCCGCGTCGTCGCCACGGTTCACCTCAATTTGGCCTACCGGTGGTTCTGCCGGCTCGACCTGGACGGTGCGGTGCCGGATCACTCGACGTTCTCAAAGAACAGACATGGTCCTTTCCGAGAAAGCGGTCTCTTCCGTCGCGTGTTCGAGAGCGTCTTGCAACGTTGTATCGAGGAGCGGCTGGTCGGAGGTGAAGGATTTTCCGTCGACGCGAGCCTGATCAAGGCCGACGCCAATCGGCAAAAGGGGATTCATCTGGTCGATTCTTTTTTCCGACGGCGCTTCCCGCCCTTTTCGGCGCTGGGACCTTGAATCTCGGGAAGAGGTCGGCGTTCGAAAGGCCGACAAATTTCAGCACCGCAGATGGGAACTACCCGTCGCCTCGGCGCACTTGAGACACGTGCTTCAACGGCAGGCCCTACGTGAAGCGACCGCAGCGGACGACAGCAGGCCTGCCGTGGACGATTGAACGCGCGCGTCTCGGCATCGTCACCTGTCGTCACTCTGCCGGTTGCGGCGCGTGGGAAGCATCGAGCGCGTCCGCGCGAACGGAGCGGCGCGCTTGGCAGAACCAAGGATAGAGAGCAGGGAGCACCAGCAACGTGAGCAAGGTCGCGCTGATCAGGCCGCCGATGACGACAGTCGCGAGGGGGCGCTGCACTTCGGCGCCGGAGCTGGTCGAGACCGCCATGGGCAAGAAACCAAGGCTGGCTACGGTCGCCGTCATCAGCACGGGGCGCAGCCTCGTCATGGCCGCCTGCCAGGCAGCCGAAGCGGCAGCGAGACCCTCCTTACGCCGCTCCTCCATGTAGCTCACCATCACAACACCGTTCAGGATGGCGATGCCGAACAGGGCGATGAAGCCGATCGCGGCCGAAATGCTGAACGGCATGCCGCGCAGCGCGAGGGCGAAGATCCCGCCCACGGCCGCAAACGGCACGTTGAAGAAGATCAGCGTCGCGAGCCTCGCGCTGCCGAACATCAGATAGAGCAACAGGAAGATGACGGCGAGCGCCAGCGGGACGACGCTCGACAGCCGCGCCATGCCCTCCTGAAGATCCTGGAAACTCCCACCCCAGGAGATCGTATAGCCCGGCGGCAGGCGGACCTGGGCGGAAACCGCCTGCTGCGCATCGGCCACGAAGCTCGCAAGGGGCCGTGCGCGCACGTTGGCCTGCACCGTGATGACGCGCTTGCCGTCCTCGCGCTCGATCTGCGCGGGGCCGGGCTCCCAGCGGATGTCGGCTAGATCGCCGAGAGGCGCTGAAACGCCGGCGCCGTTCATCACGCGCAGCGTCCGGATATGGTCGATGCTGCCACGGTCCTGCGGAGCCAGGCGGACGCGGATATTGTACCGCTCTTCCCCATCCTTCATGGTGCCGACGGTGCGTCCGCCCAGAGCTTCGACGAGATCGAGCACCTGGGTCGCATTGAATCCTCGCCGCGCGATCGCGTCGCGATTGACGATGACGCGGAGATACGGCTGGCCAACCGTTTGTTTTGCCTGCACGTCGGCGGCACCGGGAACGGTCGAGACCACGCGCGCCACGCGGTCGGCGAGGTCGTGGAGTGTTGCCGTGTCGGTGCCGTGGACGACGATGGCAAGGTCCGCCATCACACCCTGCAAGAGGTCGTCCATACGCATCTCGATCGGTTGCGCCCAGCTTTGGCTAATACCAGGGACGCTCTGATCTAGAGCCTGCTTGTAAGCTTCAATCAGCCCAGCCTCGGTTTGCGCGGTGCGCCATTGTGATTTCGGCTTCAGCGTAATGAAGGTGTCGCTTTGCTCGATCCCCATCGGGTCGGTCGGTATCTCCGAGCTGCCGCCGAGTGTGGTGACAGTCTCGACTTCGGGGAATTTCTTGAGCGTCTTCTCCACCATGGTCTGGGTAGCGATCGCGGATTCGAGCGAGATGCCGGGCAGCTTGGTGGTGGTGACGGTGAGGGCGCCTTCCTCCAAGCGCGGCAGGAACTCCGCGCCGAGACGAGAGCCGATCATGAGGGCGCCGCCCAGCATCAAGGTCGCCACGAGAATGGTGATTCCGGGATGGCGCATCGTCCTCGTGAGCACGGGCGCGTAACCGCTCCGGGCAACGCCGATGATCCGGCTGTCGCGCTCGGCGACCGGCTTGCGCAGGAAGAACGAAGCGAGCACCGGCATCAGCGTGAGTGTTAGTACGAGCGACGCGACCAGCGCGAACATCACGGTCAGCGCCATCGGGCGGAACATTTTGCCCTCGACTCCCTGCAGGCTGAGGATCGGCAGATAGATCAGCGAGATGATTGCGACCGCAAAGGCGACCGGGCGCGCCACATCATGCGCGGCCTCGCGCACCACCTGCTCGACCGGGAGAGATGACGCCTCCGCACGACGGCGCACGATGTTCTCGATCATCACCACCGCGCCGTCGACCAGGAGGCCGAAATCGATCGCGCCGAGGCTCATCAGGTTGCCGGAGAGGCCGGCGAAATACATGGCCGTGACGGCGGCCAGCATCGACAGCGGGATGGCCAGCGCCACGATGACGGCGGCGCGGAAATTGCCCAGCAACAACAACAGAACAATAATGACCAGGAAGGCGCCTTCGGCCAGGTTGTGAGCCACCGTCTGCAGAACGCTGTCGATCAGATCGGCGCGGTTGTAGTAGGGAACGACGCTGACGCCAGGCGGCAGCGTCTTGTTGATCTCTTGCACGGCGGTTGCCAGACGCTGGGCGACCACGCGCGTGTTCTCGCCCAGCGTCATCAATGCGACGCCGACCACCGCCTGGCCGTCGCCTTGGCTCGTCACCGCCCCGAGCCGCGGCATCGGCGCCTCGACCACCTCGGCAACGTCCTTGACGTAAAGCGGCGTCCCGCCAGCTGCGGTGCGCAGCACGATGTTGCCGATGTCGCCGAGCGATTCTAGCAGCCCTTCGCCGCGGACGACGGCCTGCTCGCCGTTGCGCGCGATCGTCGCGCCACCAATGGCACGATTGTTCTGAGCCACTGCGTTGTACATCTCCTCGATGGATAGACCAAAGCGCATCAACTCGGGTTCGGAAACTCGGACCTCGTAGGTCTTGAGTTCGCCGCCGTTGACGTTGACCTCGGTGATGCCGGGGACCAGCTTGAGCTGTGGCGCAACCTGCCAATCCAGGATCGACCGCAACTGCATGAGCGAGTAGTTCTTGCCCTCAACCCTGAATTGGTAGATCTCGGAGAGGCCGTCGGAGAGCGGGCCGAGCCTGGGCGCTCCTGCTTCTGCAGGGAGCGCTGTCTGACTCAGCCGCTGCGCAACAAGCGTGCGGTCGGTCAAAATGTCGCCGCCATCGGCGAACTTCACATAGATGACAGACAGTCCATAGCGCGAGATCGAGCGGTAGCTCGTCATACCGGGCAGGCCCTGCAGCGCCAGCTCGATCGGCGTGGTGATCGAGCGCTCCACGTCCGGCGGAGCCAAACCCGGTGCTTGGGTGGTGACCAGCACCTGCAGCGGCGAGATGTCAGGGTCGGCGTCAAACGGCAGGCGTTGCATGCTCAAAAGACCGGCGGCGACAAGCCCGGCAATGAGGACGAGGACGAGCATACGGTTGCCGAGGGCGGCATCGACGATCCTGTTGATCATGGCGATGTCTGCCTTAGCCCTGGTCCGGAATAGTGGACTGCATCAGAGCCGCCTTGAGCCAATAGCTGCCCTCGCCGACGACCGGCGTGTCCGCCGCAAGGCCGCTCGTGATCTGGGTCTTTCCGTTTGCTACCTGGCCGGTACGAACCGCACGCCAGGCGAACTGGCGGTCTCCCGCCGGAATGAACACGACGCTCTGCCCGTTGACTTCCTGCAGGCTTTCGCTCGGCACCATCACAGCGTCGCCGCCCTGCGGCGAAAGGATGGTAACGGTCGCGAACATGTTGACGCGCAACGCCTCGTCCGGATTTGGCACCTCGCAGCGTACTTTAGCCATTCCGGTCGCCGGCTCGATCGCGTCGGGGATGTAGGTGACACGGCCGGTAAACACTCGCCCGGGGAAAGCCTTCACTCTCACTTCCACGGCATCCCCGACCTTGATCGTGCCGAGATCCCTTTCCGCCACGTCGGCCTGAATCCAAACGGTCAAGAGGTCGGATACGGTCAGGATCGAGGTTGCCGGATCGACGATTTCCCCTTTCGCAACGGAGGCTGAATCAACCACGCCGGCGAATGGCGCGACAATGGCGCCCCGCGTGTCGAGCGTTGGCTGATCGCCGTCGGGGGCTGCCCCCGCGGTGCCGGCGCGCATCGGCAAGAACCGGGCCTCCTCTTCCCGGTACTGCTGCAACTCGGCTTGCTTGGTGCGGAGATCGGCTTCCATGGTGGCCACGGTGGCGCGCCGAGTCTCAACCTCGGCCTGCGTGACGAGGTCGCTGCGAATAAGGTTTGCCGCGCGGTCGTAAGCAGCATTTGCCGCTTTGAGTTGCGCCTTTGCCTGATTGAGTGCCGCCTCGGCGCCAAGAACCCTGCTATGGGCGGCACTGAGGTCGAAATTGTCGAGGACGGCCAACCGCTGACCTGCAACGACCCGATCGCCGGCGTTTACGTCGAGCGCCTCGATCCGGCCGCGCGCCATGGGCCTTATGCGGGCAAGGTGGAGCTGATCATATCCGACGCTACCCGTCGCCGACACGGCACGCACCAGCGGACCGGACTTCGCCTTTTCGATCTGCAATTGCACGTTCGCGAGCTTCCGCTCCGAGAGAGTAATTGTTGCTGGCAGTTCCGGATCGGCGACAACTGCCGCGGGGGCGCTCACGGACGCCGCGATCGAGGCGAAGGGCAGCAAGCGGCCCGCCGCGAATCCCGTAGCTAAGGCGATAGCGACCGTCGCGACGCTGAGGAGCAACCGGGGCTTCGCAAGCGTCGATGCCCCACGAAAAGGCACTGAGCCATGGTTGGACCCCGACCCATTGATCGCGAATACGTGAGCTGTGCGTGATAGGCTCGTATGGTTCATGTTCACTGTCCGACAAAAATCGTTGGCCGGGATCGTTAGCGGGCTTTTCTGACGCGGGCCTGAAGCCTACTCTCGGTCGCGTTCAGGCTGGCTTCAGCTTTCTGCTGCAATTGGCCTTCATGACCACGAGTGGGCCTATGCGAGTGTTGCTGGTTGAAGACGAGCCGCATCTCGGATCCGCTGTGCAGGAGCATGTTCGCGCGGCCGGACACGCCGTCGACTGGTTCGAGCGGTTGGAGCTGGCGGAGCACGCGGTGCGCACAGTGTCTTACGATGCGCTGCTGCTTGATCTGCACCTGCCCGATGGGCGCGGACTGGATTTCCTGCGCAAACTTCGCCGCCGCGGTGACGCGCTGCCGGTCGTGATCCTGACCGCGCGCGATCTCGTCAGTGACCGGATCGAGGGGCTGAAAGCGGGAGCTGACGATTACATCGTCAAGCCCTTCGACCTCGACGAAGTGAATGCACGTCTGGAGGCCG
Organism: Bradyrhizobium sp. Leo78; assembly: GCF_059512425.1. NCBI lineage: Bacteria > Pseudomonadati > Pseudomonadota > Alphaproteobacteria > Hyphomicrobiales > Nitrobacteraceae > Bradyrhizobium > Bradyrhizobium sp. Leo78. Next base: position 27,112 of record NZ_JCAMOT010000059.1, on the reverse strand, counting down.
TCAGCCGCCGGTATTTCGGCAACTCAGTGCCGGTCGTTCAGGTGGGGCCGGTGGAGCTGGAGTGGGAATCGAAAATCGCGCGGCTGGACGGGCGATCCGTCGAACTGAGTGCGCGGGAGTGGGCCGTGATCGAAGTGCTGGGTCGGCGGCGGCAGTCCACGGTGTCGAAGGAGCAGATCGAGGATGCGCTGTACGCATTCGGCGAAGAGATCGAGAGCAACACCATCGAGGTTTATGTCAGCCGCGTTCGCCGCAAGCTCGGGCGCGATTTCATTCGCACGATACGCGGTCTCGGCTACCGCTTGGGAGACTAGGACGTGGCAGGCAGGAGTCTGGTGTCGCGGCTGATCTGGGTCTTGAGCTCGTCAATGGCGGGGCTGTGGCTGCTGGGCAGTGTTGCTGCTGGCACGCTGACGATATTCGAGGTCCACGAGCGGCTCGATGATGCGATCGAGGAGGTCGCGCAGCGGCTGGTGCCCGCCACCTACGATGCCACCCAGCAACCGCAGGCCATGCAGCAGATGGCCAAGCGCCTCGTCGCAACGATGGATCCAAGAGCCCTGGCCTATCAGATCGTCGGTCCGGCGGGCGAGATCGTCATGCGCTCCGAGAACGCGCCCGCGGTGCCGTTTCCGGTGCCGCGCCAGGCGGGATTTCACGACATCCCGCAATACCGGGTCTATTCTCAACCAGCGGCTGTCGATGGCTACTTCATCCAGGTTGCCGAGCCTGCCATGCACCGCTCCGAATCGCTGCGGCGCGCCGTCGCACTTACGGTCGGACCGCTGTTGCTGTTCCTGCCGCTGTCCTGGTTCTTGATCCGCTGGGCTGTGTTCCAGAGCATGCGCTCGCTGGAGCGGTTGCGGAGCGAGATTGGCCGCCGCGACGGCTCCAATCTGTCGCAGATTCCCGATATGGGCCTGCCGACGGAGCTCGCGTCGATGCTGGCGGCGGTGAACCGGCTCTTGGAGCGGCTGGAGCGTGCGCTGGCTACAGAGCGGCAGTTTGCAGCAAACAGCGCACATGAATTGCGAACGCCAATCGCGGCCGTGCTGGCCCAGATGCAATTATTGTCGGCCCAGCTCGCCGGCACGCAGCACGCAGAGCGCGCGGCGCGTATCGTCAGCCAGATAAAAGGGCTCAGCGGCCTTGCCGAGAAACTGCTGCAACTGTCACGGGCCGGGGCAGGCGTCGGCATGCTGCGAGAACGCATTGATATGCTGACAGTCGTGCAGGTCTTGGTCGATGAGTTTCGCCGTCGCGAGGACGTGGGCGCGAGGTTGGTCGTCACCGCCGAATGTCCAGACGAATTTATCGTGCAAGGGGAAATCGACGTCCTCGGCATAACGCTCCGAAACCTGATCGAGAATGCCGTCCGCTATGGCGCCCCCGAAGAGCCGATCGAGATCGTCATCGGCCGCGACCGGCAGATTCGCCTGCTTAATGGCGGTGCCGTCATTCCGGCTGAGACACTCGAGACTTTGAAAAAGCCTTTTGTCCGTGGCTCCTCGGTCGGTGCCGGCGGCGGTCTCGGGCTCGCCATCGTCGACAGTGTTATGAAACAGATTGGCGGCAGCTTGACGCTCATTTCTCCCGTGATGGGTCGTAGCGCCGGCTTCGAGGCACGGTTGGTCTTCCCTGAAACGATCTGAAGTCTACGTCGCATGCGACGAGATGAGGTAACGACGACGTTATCCGGCTCCGACGTCGGAGCGTCAGCGATCTGTTCAGCTAGACGTCAGGTCTTCCTGCCATGTCCACAGCGTCTGAACGCTGGTGGGCCAATTGCAGGATGTCTCGAATGAAATTGATACAGATCTCGGCAACCACCATCGTGTTGACGTTCACGTATCCGGCTATTGCCGTGCCGGTCGTACCGCCTGATCCTCCCTTCAGTGCGGCGCGCATCGAACGTCTTCCTCCCGAGGTAAGAAGGGTGGTTCTTTCGAGATGCGGCGCGCACGCGGAAGCCGGCCACTATTTCGCGACATACGACAATCATTCGAACGTAATCCGGCTCGACTACTCGGCCCTTTACTGCCCGAGTGCGCCGAAGGTGTGCGATGGGCCGGCCTGTCTGCTGCAAACTTATGTGCTTCACGGCGGCAAGTATGTCTTGTCGCAGTCCCGAAGCTACCATCCGCCCTTCTCGCGATAGAAACGGCGACAATCAGACTTAGGTATCGCTGTTCAACAGCTTCAGAAAGGTACGGGCCGCGTGGTCGGGCGGTCCCGGGTTGTCTGCGTCTTCCGAAGCGAGATAAGCCACGACCAATTCCCAGCAGATTTCAGGCTCGGCGAGCCGGGCTATTCCAAGCGAGGGCTGGCGTGCTTCTGCAATCGCCTCGGGAAGAAGAGCAATTCCCATCCCCCGCCTTACCAGCTCAAGCAACGTCTCGAGATCGCTGACTTCGAATGCGATATGCCGGCTGATGCCAGCCCCGAAAAATCCCTGATCGACTAATTTTCGCGTACCCCAATCGGGCTCGAAATCGACAAAAGGCTCATCCTTCAGACTGGCGAGGGAGACGTTACTCGCGTCGGCCAAGGGATGGTTCGGAGCACATGCAACGACAAGGGCCTCGCAGGCGATCATGTCGGCTTTGATGTCGGCAGGGGATTCGCCCATCGGCAAGAATGCTAGGTCGAGCCGGCCGCCTCTGACCCTTTCAATGAGCTCTGTTGCACTGCCTTGACGCAATCTGACCTCGACTCCGGGATGCTCGGCGTGAAATCGCTCGCAAGGCCTCCTATTCAGCCGCCGTATTGTCCAGCCTTCGAGATCATCTTGCCCCAATGGCAACGCTTGAGATTCGTGATCTGCGGCTGCCGCTCTACAGTGAAGATGACGATGGGGCAGCCACGCCGGGGGAGGTGCGAGACTTTCGGCAAGCCATAGATGCCAGCGACGGCGTTGTCATTGTCACGCCGGAATGCAATCACGGTATTCCCGGCGTGCTGAAAAACGCGCTGGACTGGGCGTCGCGTCCGTTCGGGAAATCTGTGCTGATCGGAAAGCCTGTCCTTGTCATGTCGGTTTCGCCGGCCTTCACGGGTGGCGTGCGTGCCCATGCACAGCTCAACGAGACGCTGCTCGCGATCCAGGCGCGCATTGTCCCTGGTCCGCAGGTTGTGATCGGCGGCGTCGCCGAGAAGATAAACGACGGTGTTCTGGTCGACGAGGCCTGCCAGCGGTTTGCGCTGGCTGCGATTGATCGTTTGCTCGCGATGCCGCGTACGATCAACGGATCGTTGCCAGCCTAGTTGTGCTGCGGCGCAATCCGAAGCTGATCGCTCGTGGCGAATGCGAACGACGGAGGAGCGAAGTTATGAAGGTTGGTTTCATAGGATTGGGCCAGATGGGCTCCGGCATGGCGGCGTCTCTGCTGAACGCCGGGTACGAGGTCACCGTCTACAACCGCACCCCATCCAAGGCGGACGGGTTGGTGAGAAGGGGCGCCATTCCTGCCAAGCACGCATCGGATGCGTGCGCCGGAGACGTGGTCGTCACGATGCCCGCCAATGATGCCGCGGTCGAGAGTGTCGTCTATGGTAATCAGGGGCTGCGCGCCAGTCTCCGCAGGGGCGCCGTCCACATTTCATCAAGTACGATCAGCGTGGCTCTTTGCGAACGACTTAGCGCCGACCATCTCGCTGCCGGCCAGCGCTTCGTTGCGGCGCCGGTGTTCGGGCGTCCCGATGTCGCCGCGGCCGGAGAACTGACCGTTGTTGCCGGCGGTAGTCCGGATACCATCGCCGAGGTGAGTCCGGTGCTGGAAGCAATCGGCCGACGGACCTTCGTGATCTCCGATCAGCCGAAGGCAGCCAGCCTCCTCAAGCTCAGCGGCAATTTTCTCATCGCCTCGGTCATCGAGGCTCTCGGCGAAGCCATTGCGCTCGTGGGGAAGGAGGGCATTGACCCGGAGCAATATCTTGAGATTTTGACCTCAACCCTCTTCAGCGCTCCTGTCTACAAGACCTACGGAAAACTGATCATCGAGGGGAAGTTCGAGCCGCCGGGTTTCGCTGCACCGCTCGGCTACAAGGACATCCGGCTCGTCCTCGCCGCCGCCGATGAACTGCGCGTTCCGATGCCGCTTGCGAGCCTCTTGCGAGATCGGTTTCTGACCTTGTTCGCGCACGGCGGTGATAAGCTTGACTGGTCCGCAATCGGCCGATTGGCCGCGCGGGATGCCTATTGCGACGAACTCTGCTCCTGGTCGCCGATAACCCTGCGGCTCCTAAAGCGAGGTCTGGTCAGAGGGGTCGAATGCATCGACATGGAGAGCCAGCTCCGGTTCGAGCTCGCCAACATCCGTCGTGCCTTCGCGAGTGAAGACGCTCAAGAGGCCCGGCGCGCCTTCAAAGCGAAGCGGTCGCCCAAATTCGTCGGCAAATGAGACTTCCCGTCCCACCAAAGGTGCTGCAGGAGCGAACGTAATGGATCACTCGTCCGCGGAGGGTAGAACCGCATCATTGCCCGCCGCTGACAAGCTGCGTAAGGTGCGGTCGCAGTTGGCGCTCGAAATCGCGGCGCCCGACGCGGCCATCGTAGAAGCGTGGGGTGACGATGTGCAGCAGATGGCATCGATCGTTGAGGGCAAGCGGGTGATACTCCAAATTTCGGATGATGCGATAGATCGATCGTCGGCAGCCGGCTGATCGAGCGGCGGATCGGGAAATTCAGGATGCACTGGTCGGCAGGCTGGACGAGTCGACAGGCATGGCACTTGCGCGGATCTAGCGAGTGCGAGCACTTCTCTTATCCGCTTGAAAGCGGACCTTGAGCGGGCGGGGTCTGAGGTCAGCTAAGGGCACGATCCGAATTGACGGAGAGGGCAGCTTACGAATGCGGAGCGGACCTGTATGGCAGTGGGAGGAGCGGCCCGGGACCAAAGGTCTTTTCCTGATCTCTGACGGTATCTGCAGCTCTGTGCCAGTCGAGCTGTGTCGTCTTGATTGCGCACGCGGCGCGCCATCTAGTCGATAGACTCCGATGGTGGCGGAATTGCCAATGCTTCGTGAGGGCCAATTATTTCTGTGAATTCAAGACCGAAAAAATTGCGGCGGGTATGCCGTCGGCATTTGTCCGTCAAACTTGAAAATTTGTGCTTGTAAATCAACGACGAAACGTCGTTCGAAATGATAGAGTGGGAGTAGTGTGGCTGGCTACTTTCGCGGGGTTTTTCGTAGGTTTTGGTGGGGCAGTTCTCCAGCTCCTTTCATATAGGCCAGTACTTAAGCTATCGCGCTCTGACCTTCATCCTGCTTTCGCGAACTGTGTATTGTGGGGCATTCTAGCGTGCAAAAGGACGGAGCTGGGAGGGCCTAAGCCTGAGTTGAAGGAGGCAGCACTCTTGGCGCAAACCGGACGTTCGGCCCGCATGTCCCAGAAGCGTATACAAGGTGAACCATGTATTTTGAGCTTCTCTCATAGCCGCCCTTCGGTGCGGCCTCGCTGAAGCGGTTTATCGTTCTCGCAACACTCCCGTTTACCGGACACGAACAGCAGGTCGGCGCGCTGGTTACATTGAGTGCCTAGCACCTGGCTGTGTAGGAGCGCATGGGCCGACCTGCCAACGCCGGATCGATGATGTCACGTGTTGATCCGAGGGAGTGTTAGCTCTTCGAGCCAGAGCCCCTCAGCGCATTCCAAGCTGCCTGATTGGCCTGATCGAACGCCTTGCGGGATTCCGCGAGCGCTGCGCTTAGAACGGACCATGACTCGCCACCGGCCTGCTTCAGCTTCTGCAGACGAGCTTCCGCTTCGGATGCATCGGATTTCATCTGCTTGAGGGCGGCATCGAAGTCCCCGGCGTGACTTGCGGCCACCTTGCTGGCCGCCTCACGGAACTTGTCGGCGGCCTCGCGCCAGGCCTTTGCCTGCGCGGCGGCGATGTCCTTGAAGGTGGCCTGCTGCTGCTCGACCTGCCTGCCGGCGCTTTCGAAATAGATCTTCATCCGCCCTTCGAAGCCAGCCCATTGCTTCTCGAGCTCCGTCCTGCTGCGTGCCAAGGCCGCTTCGCCGGCTTCGGCTTGTGCCTTGAGCTGCACCTGGAATTCGTCGCGGCGCTTCTTCAGATCGGCGATGATCTGCTCGGCCTTAATCTTGGATTCGGCCTTGGCCGCGCCGACCCTCACGTCGAACGAGGCGAGGGCGGCATCCATTTCGTCGATGCGCTCCTTGGCCCAATTCAGATACAAATGCGTGCTGCTATGCTCTGGCATGACTGTCTCCGTTGACTGTTCGAATTGGATGATCTCCTGGTTCGGCTTTACTGATGTTGACTTGGGTCAACAGCCGGTTCGTTCTCTGTCGCGTCCATCAGGCCGCGAGACAGGGAAGCAGCCTTACCTCTTCATCCCGGGGCATTGGACCGAGTGCGCGGCGGTCCTGAAGCAATCGCCGCATAGAAGTCGCTCGGAGCCCTCAGCTCGGCATCGGGGGGCGGCACATCCGCATTGAAGACCTCCTCGCCCATGCGCAGGGCGTTGACCAAGCGGTTATCCTCTTCGAGATTGAGCTCAGAAACGCGCCTAGTCTCCTTTAGCCTCGTTTCTTCAACTACAGCCATGATTGAAAGCTCCATGAATTGAACGAACTACGCGGCCGTCCAGCCTCCATCCATCGAGAGGTTTGCGCCGGTGATCTGCGCAGCGTCGTCGCTGCACAGAAACAGCGCGAGCGCAGCGACCTGCTCCACGGTGACGAACTCCTTCGTGGGCTGCGCGGCGAGCAAGACATCGTTGATGACTTCGTCCCTCCGCATGCGACGAGCCGCCATCGTGTTCGGGATCTGCTTCTACACGGGGGGGCGTCCAGACGTAGCCGGGGCTGATGCAATTGCAGGTAATCTTCGAGCGCGCGAGCTCCAGCGCCACCGTCTTGGTGAGGCCCGCAATACCGTGCTTGGCCGCGACATAGGCGGACTTGAAAGGCGAGGCGACCAGCGAATGCGCCGAAGCCGTGGTGATGATGCGGCCCCAGCCGCGCGTCTTCATACCCGGCACCGCCGCGCGAATGGCGTGGAAGGCGGCGGACAGGTTGATCGCGATGACCGCATCCCACTTCTCGGCGGGGAACTCTTCGATCGGCGAAACATGCTGGATGCCGGCATTATTGACGAGGATGTCGACGCTGCCGAAAGTGTTCTCTGCGAGCGCGATCAACTCGGCGATCTCGCTCGGTTTGGTCATGTCCGCGGGCGAATAGATCGCCTTGACGGCGAAATCTCGTTCGATCGCAGTCCGGGCCTTCTCGACATCGGCAGGCGCGCCCATGCCATTGATCACGACGTTGGCGCCGGCGCTGGCGAAGGCCCGCGCGCAGGCGAGGCCAATCCCGCTGGTCGAGCCCGTGACGACCGCGGTCTTACCGTTCAGAATTCCCATCTCTATAGTTCCTCTTAGATGCTGATAGGGTCGCCGCTCCCGGGTCGCGGCGCGCAGTTGAAATTAAAAGACCAAGGCTCTCTCACGGGCTCGAATCGAGCCGCGAGCCGGCTGTCCCAGATAGTCGTGCATCACCGTCCCGAGCCCGAGCGTGAGGTCAGCACGGATGTGAACGGCGGCGACGATCTCCAGTACCGGCAGTTCTGCTACCGGCGCTAGTGCGTGTGGTGAGAGCGCCAAGGCCGCCGGTCCGGTCCAGGCGCCCTTCAGCACGATGTCCTCGAGATGGTACTGAACGAGCTCGCAGATGCGTGGGGTGCCGTCGACGTGCGGGATGATCTTGAGCAGGAAGTTCGGCTCCTTGAGAGCAGCGTTGACGTTCGCCAGATCGGCCTCGCGGTGCTTGTAGCCCATCGTGCCCGTGGCGACCCGGAGCGGGCCGTAATCCAGCGTACCGATCAGCGTGTCGATCTCGGTTCGCAACGTCGGCTGCGCAAGCTTCTTCGGAAAGCCCCAGAGCTCACGTCCGCCCGCAATCGGTCCTTCGTCGTTGAGGAACATGCAATGCGTGTACCCACCCTTGCGGCCGCGGAAGGAGACGGGAATGACCTGCCCGCTTTCCGTGTAATCGCCAAAGCCGTTGGAATCTGGCATGCGGATGAACTCGTATTTGACGAGCGCGTCTCGCTCATCCACCTCCAGCGGCTCCGGAACCACGGCCCGGAGCTTGGTCGGGTCCGTGCGATAGGTGATGATCATGTATTCGCGATCGACGAACCGGTACGGCCCGGGTGGATAGGCCGGGTTGGTCAGTGGCATTGCGAAGGCTCGTTGTTTCACATCTGTCTCGCGCATTGCGTTATCTCGAGGCGATGAGGTTCGGTCACTCGCGGCCGTCATGTTCGAGATCGAAGGTGAAGACCCCGTCGGGACTCGATGGCCGGGCGAGCACCTCGGGATGGCGCAGGGTACGCAGGGCGTCGTGGTAGCCGGCTTGCCAATGGTCCTGCATCGACAGGCGCGAGAACTCGTAGTCCTTCGAATGCCCTTCGTGGTTGCGCGCGCGATAGATCAGGTGGACGATATTGTAGACATTCCGCGAGACCGCCGTGCTGAGCAGTTTCACGTCCTCATGCTGATTGAGATCCTCGGGCAGCCTTCCCAGGAGATCCGTGAGTGCGCGCCGCAGGCGCTGCACATGCTTGAACTGGTCGGTGCTGGCGCGCGTGCGGCTGGAATACTGGATCTCCTTGTGCCGCGTGACGACCTCAGCCATGTTGCGGGGAAGTTGACCGCGCGCGCTCCAGAGGTCGACCTGGAACGCAAGCATGTCCTGCGGCGCATCCGACTCGATCACCCATTGCAGCGGCGTGTTGGAGACGAGACCGCCGTCCCAATAGTGCTCGCCCTCGATCTCCACGGCCGGAAAGCCGGGCGGCAGTGCGCCGCTCGCCATGATGTGCTCCGGCCGGATCGTATGGATCGTGTTGTCGAAATAGACGAAATTACCCGTTCGGACGTTGACCGCGCCGGCGCTGAAGCGCGTCAGACCGGCATTGATACGATCGAAGTCAACCAGGCGCTCCAGCGTGGTCTTGAGCGCGCACGTGTCATAGGTGCTGGTCGCATCGCTGGCTCCGCCGGGCTGCAGCCAGGGCAGAACGGGACGGGCAGAGAAGAATCCGGTAGCGCCACACGTGGCCGCCAGACCGGCGCTCATCTGGTTGATGAGGTTTCGCGTATTGTCGCTCCGCGTCCAATCCAGGAAGGGATTGCCGGACCAATCCCAGGGCGCGGTCGAGGTGACTTGGGTCCAAAAATCGCGCAGGCGGTCAACACGGGACTCGGGCGGGTTGCCGGCGATGATGGCGGCATTGATGGCCCCGATCGATATGCCAGCAACCCAGTCGGGATGAATGCTGGCTTCGGCCAAGGCTTCGTACACGCCCGCCTGGTACGCGCCAAGCGCACCTCCGCCTTGCAGCAGCAGCGCGATGCAGTCGAAAGGAAGCTGCCGTTGTGCCGATGATAGCTGTGATCGAGGCTGGAAGTTCATGGCTTGTGTGCTCTTTGAGTGCTGATGAACATGCTCGTGTTAATGGCGGCTCGTGTCTTGCTTTCCGATCTTGGGAGGCTCGAGCAGCACCTCCTTCAAATGGTCCCCGGAGGCGACGACGATCACGAAGTTGAGTTTGCCATCCTGTCGTATCAGTCCACCGGCCAGCGCGCTGCCGGCCGCGGCTTTCTCGGCGACCTGCACGGCATCGGACAATTCCGGCTTGATCCCCTTCAAGGCATGGATGTTGGCGAGGTCTTCCCGATCGAGTTCCTGCAGCGACGACGTCATCTCCTTCCCGGTAATGCTCTCGGTATTTGCGTCGATGGCGTTCTCCCAAACGTGCTCATTCCGGGTCGTGCGAACGCGGTAGACGGGCTGGCTGTCGATCTCGAAGCTGATGTAGGCGGTCTTCGAACCGTCATGCAGGCGCTCCGCGATCGCGATCGCCCGGCTGAGTGGGACGCGTATCGTGCGGAATTCCGAGAGAACGCGCTGGATAGCGGCCTCCTCGGCTTGGCTTTGCGCGCTCGTGCTTCGGCTGTCTGCATCTGCAGATTTTTGAACGTCAGCGACGGCGGCTGTCGCGGCGAGCGTGGCGGACCACATGATCAGGGCAAACAAGTGCTGCTTCGACATCGGATCAATCTCGGTCTGGTTGGTCAATCGCCTGCGACGGCCGTGTGAGCGACGACGATCTCCTTGTCGGAGAGCGTAGGCGGCGACTGATTTGTATCGATCAAGACGCGCTCCGGCCCCTTCACGTCCGAGTCGATGCGGATCGGAGGCCGCGCAGTATCCGGCTCCGCGAAGCGGCTTGGCGGTTGGGCCGGGAGCACCCAGCCGCTCGCCCAAAGCAAGCAGAGCAGGGCGCCGCCGACCGACAGAAAATAGCCGCGCAAGGGAAGGGCGGTGTCGTTCGATCGGCTCGCGTGCATTGACATTATGGATCGTCGGCTCATGGCGTGCGGCTCCTGACAACGGCATCACTCTGTCGCATCGTCAGATACTCCACGGGCGGGGATGCCGGCGCGCACGTTCGGCGTCGAGATAACCGCGCTCATCGAGCCATTCGGTTGGACAATAGGCTGCGGCCTTCGGATCGATCGCGAGCCCATCGCGCTGGAGCGCTGTCCGTGTTCCGGTCACACCGGTCCACACGACCTCGCCGTTGATCGGGTCCACTTTCATCCCGTCAAAGACTTCGATGAAGTTCAGCATCTCACACACCCGTGCTCGCTCACACCGTGTGCGTGAGACGGTCGACTTCGTCTGGCGCAACGCCTCTGCGCGCGAGTTCGGACTCGATCACGTCGAACACGCATTCGACCGGCGCGATCCAGGCGTTGACCCAGTAGATGATGCAGTCGCGGGCGATCAGCAGGGCCGGCGTCATGCGACCGTCCTCCGCTCCAGCCGGATAGTGCTGGGCTGGCGTGTGGCGAGCGTATGAGCCCACGCGATCATCGCGATCGTGATGCCAAGCAGCAGGCTCAGGGCCACGAGGCACAAGGCGACAATCAGGTTCAGCGATGCGGCGGCGAGGCCGGGCAACGGATTTTCGCGCATCAACGCGAACAGGAGTGTTGACATTCCGCGTCTCCTTAATAAAATACACCGTATAGTTCATATAAATCACGCGCCGGTGTCCGAGTCAAGACGAGTGCGTCACAAGCGCGTGTGCAGGATCAAGGCGGCGAGGCTCCGCCAGGTTCAACCAGAAGCCTCGAGCAGAGAAGGGATCTGACATGACGAGATTGATGCCGGCGTTATTCGCAGCGGCCGTAGTCGCGCTTGGCAGCGCAGCAGGTTTTGCCCAGGAGAACCGGGGCACACTCGAGCAGCGAGCGGCTTGCACCCCCGACGCCTTTCGCCTCTGCAGTGCCTACATTCCCGACCCATCCGGAGTCGAAGCCTGTCTGCGGCTCAGGAAATCGGATCTGAGCGGAGGCTGTAAAGCGGTGTTCGAGCAGGCATCCACCGGATCAGTCAGGGGCAGATAACGAACGACGTTGCGGCGTGATGTGACCAGGCACTGCCTTGAACCACATCCGCACTGCGACAGGAGACAGGAGCGATCTTATGAGCACGGTATACATCCCGGCCCTGGCTGCCTTCGGCGGCTCTGCGTTCGGCGCGCTCTCGACCATCGTTAGTGGATGGTTCAGCGGACGCCGAAGGCGGCGCGACCTTCATCATGCCCGCTCGTTCTCAAGGCGCGAACAATTGTACCATAGCTTCATCGAGGAGGGATCACGGCTCTATGCCGAGGCCCTGGTCAATGATCAGGCCGAAATTCCGCAGTTGGTCAGCCTCTATACGCTGATCGGACGCATGCGGATCTTGTCGAGCAACGAGGTCGTTCAGGCCGCCGAGAGAGCCGGGCACCTGATCATCGAGACGTATCTCTCGCCCAATCGCACATTCGTCGATCTCCCCAAATTCATCGAGGAGATGGATCCCTTGCGCGATTTCGGAGAGGCCTGTCGCCGCGAGCTGATGAACTTTCCGGCGGAGTGAGCGACGTTATGCGCGAAGAGATTGACGACCGAACGAGGAGCGCTCGCCGAAGGATCGTGCAGGCTGCTATCCATCTCTATCGCGAGATGGGACACAACAAGACCACCGTCGCCGATATTGCGCGGCACTTGTCGATGTCCTCAGCCAACGTCTATCGGTTCTTTCCCTCGAGGCGGGCGATCGAGGAGGCTGTGGTGCAGGAGGTGCTCGAGGAGGCGGTCAGTGCGGCGGCTGAGGCGGCCCTCGGCAGTGGCCCAGCGCTACGGCGCTTGGCTGCAATCCTGAAGGCCATCGCCGACTGCAATGAAGCTCGACCGGCGAAGCATCGGCGACTGCAGGATTTGATAACTCTGGCCGTCCGTCAAAACTGGACGGTCATCCTCACCTACGACGACAGGATCCGAGGGCTGGTGCGACCGATCGTCGGCGCCGGGCAAGCACGCGGCGAACTGCAGGGCGGCAGTCCAATGGCGCTGACCTGCTGCCTGCTGGAAGCCATGGATGTCTATCTCAACCCATCGCGGGTCGGGGCTGCGACGCTGCGGCCAAGCTTCGACGAGATGTTGAGATTTTGTACGGGTGCTTTGCGTCGTGGGCCATTCCTGCAGCCGGCCGAGATGACAGCTCACGTGCAGCTCAAGGCCGCCGGCTGATGCGAATGCTTCCAGGCCAAGCGTCCAAAGCAGACACTTACTATGACCAGTCCGTTTCGCAGGCTGCCAGGAAAAAGCCGACGCGCTCGCGCACGAAGCCCGGAAGTTCCTTCTTCAGGTCCTTCTGAGTTTCACCGACCAGCGACCGGAACAGCATCGGTAGCAGAATCAGGTCGAGAAAAATCTGCGCGGTAGCACGGCTTCGCTTGGCGCTGAAAGGGCCCCTCGGGGTGCGCGCGAGTTTTTGCGTGGCGTCGTCCAGCAGTTGGGATACCGCGGCGAGCGAGCGATCGCGCGCAGCGTCGTGCACGTTGCGGCTCAGTTCGGGAAAGCGCTGCGATTCCGCGATCGTCGCGCGCACCATGCCCAATGACTCTTCGATGACCCTGTCGACAAGGGTTGTGCCGAGGCTCATCAACTTGTCCTCGATGGTGCGGCCTTCGGGCGAGAAGTCCTCGAAGTCCATCAAGCCGTCGACGGTGCGGGCCACCACCGCCGCGAACAACGCTTCCTTGCCGGGGAAGTGGGCGTAGATCGTCGGCTTGCTTGCAGGCGCAAGCTCGGAAATGTCGTCGATGCTGGCGCTGCGATAGCCCTTCTCCAGAAACAGCAGCTGGGCGGCATCGAGAATGCGCGCCGGCGCGTCGCCGGCCAGATCCTTGGGCGGTCTGCCTCGCTTCGTCTTCTTCATTGTGGGTCCTCCGAAATCACGAGTCTGTGCGCGTCGCTTTCCCACTTGACATGGCTCGCGAAGAAAGGCAAGAAAAAGAAAATATACGGTATAGTTTATTTATCCGCCAGCTCATCGTGTTTCGTGAGCCTGGCGAGTGATCTCAAGAGATCGGGGTCCCAAAGGTGCCGGGACGGTGGACCCCCGTCGTTCGAGCCGAATGAGGAGAATGTCGTGACTGTTTTGAGCCCAGCCCCGTCCGGCTTGCAGGAAGGCGTGCTGCTGCGCGAGCTGAATCGCAGGGTCACCAACGGTGTTGCCTTGGCCATCGACCTGGTCTCCGCCGCGGTCATCCGGGTCGAGGGGACGGAAGCCAAATGCGCGCTCGGCGATATCGTCGAGCTGCTGCATGGCTACGCCGACGTGCATCGTGCGCTGGCCATGCCAACGAGCGACACGCTGATCCATGCCGCGACCCACCTTCGCAAGCTCGGCTGTGGCATGCGCCGGGCGCTGCTGGACCGGATGAACATTCAACTGGCATTCGCGACCCAGTCCATCGCGCTCCAGCCGAAGCGCTGCTGGCATCTGGGCCTGATCGTCCATGAGCTCGTGATGCACGCGGCACGGCACGCCTGCTTCGACGCGCGGGCCGGGCAGATCAAGATCAAGCTGACGCGCACCGGCGCGCTGGTGAACTGCGTGATCCTGGACAACGGAACGCGTCCCGCCCGCGATGTCTCGGATCGCGAATTGCGAATTGCGAAGGAAATCGCGAGGGCGCTCAGCGGTCGGATCGAGCAGGGTTTCGGCGCCGAATTCACCTCGATTGTTTTCTCGTTCCCGCTGACTGAGCGCGAACGGGGCGCAAACTGGTCAATCGCAACGCGCCAGATGAGGGCTCCGCGCCGCACCAGAGCCACCGCTTCAAATGAAGCCCTGCTCACGGCAAGCGCGGCGTCCGATCAACGCGAGCCCACCGTTGAGACCGATCCCCTTGCGGGACTCCTGCGCCAGCAAGAAAGCGAAATGATTGTCCCCCGCCAATCCGCCGATGCGCTTGGCGCGCTGTTGTCTCCTTCCCATCATACGGACGCGCTATGAAAAGCCAAATCTCGAACCCCGTTCGAACGCCTCATGCGGCGAAGACCCTCGCCGCAGCGGCGGTGCTTGCCAGCGTTGCGCTGACCGGTTGCAACGATCACGCGGCGCAGACGGCCACACGGGCAACGCTGGTCCGTACCACGATCGTGCAGCCGCGCGACCGGCAAGCCGCCATCACGTTGACGGGCGAGGTTCAGGCGCGCTTCCGCGCCGATCTTTCGTTCCGCGTCAGCGGACGTGTGATTGCTCGCGCGGTGGACATTGGTGCTCACGTCGAAAGGGGCGACGTCCTCGCCCGGCTCGATCCGGCCGAGCAACAGGCCGATGTCGATGCCGCGACCGCGGCAGTTGCCTCCGCCGAAGCCCAGCTGCGCGTGGCGAAGGCAACGTTCGAGCGGCAGAAAGCGCTGATCGCAAGCGGCTTCACCACCCGGACCGTTTATGACCAGGCCCAGGAAGGTCTGCGAACCGCTGAGGGTGTGCTGGAGGCGGCTAAGGCTCAGCTCGGTACCTCGCGCGATGCGCTCGGATATACCACCCTGCGTGCTGAAGCGGATGGCGTCATTACCGCGCGAAGTATCGAGGTCGGCCAGGTCGTTCCGGCTGCCCAACCCGTGTTCTCGCTCGCGCAGGACGGGGAGCGGGATGCCGTCTTCGAGGTCTACGAATCCGTCTTCCTTGGCCAGGCCGACAGCGGCCGCGTGATGCTGGCGCTGATCTCCGATCCCGGCGTGACAGCAACGGGTGAGGTGAGGGAGATTTCACCGGCTATCGACGCGAAGAGCTCCACGATCCGCGTCAAGGTGTCGATTGAGAACCCGCCGGCTGCGATGACCCTGGGCAGCGCCGTCTCGGGGACGGTTGTGGCGAAAGCCGAGAGGCAGATCACCTTGCCCTGGAGCGCGCTGATGGCCGCAGGCAGGAGGCCTGCCGTCTGGACCGTCGATCCAAAAACGCAGACAGCGTCGCTGAAGCCGGTCACGGTCGGTGCCTATGAAGCCGGTCAGGTGCTGATCAAGGGGGGCCTCGAGCCCGGCGAGCGCGTCGTCGTCGACGGCGGTAAGCTTTTGAGCGTCGGCCAGTCGGTCACTGAAGTGGGAGACCGGTCATGAAGCGACAGGTCATGATGATCGCTGGCACGCTCGCGGCGGCCTCGTTGCTCGCCGGGTGTCAGCAGGAGACGAGCGCGCCGGAGCCCGTGCGCCCCGTGCTCTCAATGCTGGCCAAGCCCGACAACAATGACAGCACGCTTGCCGTCGGCACGGTCGAGCCGCGCTACAAGACCAATCTTGGTTTTCGCGTACTCGGACGGCTGACTTCGCGCCCGGTCTACGTTGGCGACATCGTCAGCGAAGGGCAAATCATCGGGACGATCGATCCCACCGCACTCGATCTCGCCGTTCGCGCGGCCAAAGCTCAGCTTGCGAAGGCCGAGGCGCAGCTTGCGACGACCAAGGCCACGGAGGAGCGGCAACGCGCGCTCATCACCAGCGATGCGACCACCAGGCAGACGCTGGACAATGCCGAGCAGGCCCGCGCCGGCGCCGAAGCAAGCGTCGCGCAGGAGCAGGCGAACCTGACCAAGGCGATCGAGCAACTCGGCTATGCCCAGATCAAGGCCGACTTCGGCGGCGTCGTCACCGCCGTCGGCGCGGAAGTCGGCCAGGTGGTCTCGCCCGGTCAAACCGTGGTGACGGTCGCGCGCCCGGACATTCGCGAGGCGGTCGTCGATATCGGGGAAGACCTGCCCGTGCCGCTCGAAGTTGGTCTCCCGTTCAGCGTCAGCCTGCAGCTCCTCCCCACCGTTCAGGTCGAGGGCAGGATGCGCGAAATCGCGCCGCAGGCCGATGCGGTGACGCGGCTGCGACGCGTCCGGATTGCGCTCGACAACCCGCCCGAAAGCTTCCGCCTTGGCGCGACCGTCACGGCAAAGCTTGGCAAGGACCAGAGCAAGGTGTTGCGCCTGCCCGCGTCAGCGGTGCTCGCCAGGGACGGCGCCGATTTCGTGTGGGTGGTCGATCAATCCACCAGCACCGTCTCCTTGCAGAAGATCGATGGTGTCGCCGAACAGGCGGGCATCCGCATCACCAGCGGGCTTGCCGCAGGCACCCGCGTCGTCACCGCCGGAATTCACAGCCTCAAGCCGGGACAGCACGTCCGCATCGAACAGGATCAAGAGCCATGAAGTCGTTCAACCTTTCTGACTGGGCGCTCGGCCATCGCTCCCTCGTCTGGTATTTCATGATCGCCTTCATGGCGGCCGGCCTGTTTGCCTATCTCCAGTTGGGGCGCCAGGAAGACCCTGATTTCACGATCAAGACCATGGTGATCCAGGCGCAGTGGCCGGGCGCCTCGCCCGAGGAGATGACGCGTCAGGTCACCGACCGCATCGAGAAGAAGCTGGAGGAGCTCGAATCGCTCGACTACACCAAGAGCGTGACGGTCGCGGGTCAGACCACCGTCTTCGTCTATTTGCGCGATTCGACCAAGGCGGCCGACGTCAAGCCGACCTGGGTGCGCGTCCGCAACATGATCGCTGATATCAAGGGCGATTTCCCGCAAGGGGTGATTGGACCCGGCTTCAACGACCGCTTCGGCGACGTCTTCGGCAATGTCTATGCCTTCACCAGCGACGGCCTGAGCCAGCGGCAGCTCCGCGACCAGGTCGAGGACATCCGCGCCAAGGTGCTGACCGTGCCCAATGTCGGCAAGGTCGACATTCTCGGCGCGCAGGACGAGGTGATCTACCTCGAGTTCTCCACCCGCAAGATCGCGGCGCTCGGCCTCGATGTCCACGCCATCATGAATTCACTTCAGGGCCAGAACGCGGTGGCACCCTCCGGCGTGTTGCAGGAGGGGCCGGAGCGGATCAGCGTCCGCGTCAACGGCCAATTCACCTCGGAGGCGAGCCTGAAGGCGGTCAATCTGCGCATCAACGATCGCTTCTTCCCGTTGACCGATGTCGCGACCATCACGCGTGGCTATGTCGATCCGCCGTCAACCCTGTTTCGATACAACGGTCAGCCTGCTATCGCGCTCGCGATCGGCATGAAATCCGGCGCGAACCTGCTCCAGTTCGGCGAAGCGCTGAAGGAGGAGATGACTGGGATCATCGCTGACCTGCCGATCGGCGTCGGCGTCCACCTCGTTGCCGACCAGCCCGTCGTGGTCGAACATGCCGTTTCGGGCTTCACCGAAGCGCTGTTCGAGGCCGTGATCATCGTGCTCGGCATCAGCTTCCTGAGCCTGGGTGTGCGTGCCGGCCTCGTGGTGGCCATCGCCATTCCGCTCGTGCTCGCGATCACCTTCGTCGTGATGGCCTATTTCGGCATCTCGCTGCAACGCATTTCGCTGGGGGCCCTGATCATCGCGCTTGGCCTCTTGGTCGACGATGCCATGATCGCGGTCGAAATGATGGTGGCGCGGCTTGAGATCGGCGATCCCCTCGAAAAGGCGGCAACCCACGTCTATACGTCGACCGCATTTCCGATGTTGACGGGAACGCTGGTCACGGTGGCCGGCTTCATCCCGATCGGTCTCAACAGCAGCAACGCCGGCGAGTTCACCTTCACCCTGTTCGTGGTGATCGCGGTGTCCCTGATCGTCTCCTGGATCGTGGCCGTCTTGTTCACCCCGCTGCTCGGCGTCACCATCCTGCCGGCCAGGATGAAGGGACATCACGAGCAGAAGGGCCGCGTGGCGCAGATGTTGTTCGCGCGCCTCCTCCTGTTCTGCATGCATCATCGCTGGAGCACCGTCTCCGTGACGGCCGGCGCCTTCCTGCTCGCCCTGTTCGGCTTGCAGTTCGTGCAACAGCAGTTCTTCCCCTCGTCCGACCGTGCCGAGCTCGTGATCGACTGGAACCTGCCGCAGAACGCTTCGATCACCGAAACCAACACGCAGATGGCTCGCTTCGAGCGTGAGCAGCTGCAGGACAATAATTCGGTCGAGCACTGGTCCAGCTATGTCGGCACTGGTGCGCCGCGCTTCGTGCTGTCGTTCGACGTGCAGACCGCCAACACCTGGTTCGGTCAGCAGGTGATCGTGACCAAGGGCGGCATCGCCGCGCGCGACAAGCTCAAGTCGCAGTTCGAGGACTATTTGAGAAAGACGTTCCCGGGCACCGACACCTACGTCAAGCTGCTCGAGGTCGGCCCTCCCGTCGGCCGTCCGGTGCAATACCGCCTGAGCGGTCCCGACATCGCCGAAGTCCGCGACCTCTCGCAGAAGCTTGCAGGCGTCATTCGCAGCAGTCCCGACCTCGGCAACGTGGTGTTCGACTGGATGGAGCCGGCGCGCGTCGTCAAGGTCGATGTGCTCCAAGACAAGGCGCGTCAGCTCGGCGTCACCTCGGAAGACATCGCCACCACCCTGAACTCGGTGCTGCAGGGCTCGTCGGTCACGCAGGTGCGCGACAGCATCTATCTCGTCAATGTCACCGGACGAGCGACCGCGCGGGAACGCGCCTCGATCGACACGCTGCGCGATCTCCAGATGACCGGGCTCGGCGGCCAATCGGTGCCGCTCGGGGCCGTCGCCAATCTGCGCTACGAGCTGGAGCAGCCCACGATCTGGCGCCGCGCGCGGATTCCGACCATCACGCTGAAAGCCGCCGTCGTCAGCAACGTTCAGCCGAAGACGGTCGTCGACCAGCTCGCGCCGAAGGTGGCGGAATTTACCAAGCAGCTTCCTGCGGGCTACGCGATCAAGATCGGCGGCTCAGTGGAGGAGAGCGCCAAGAGCCAGGGGCCGATCGTCGCGGTTGTGCCGTTGATGCTGTTCGTCATGGCGACCGTGCTGATGGTACAGCTGCAGAGCTTTTCGCGCCTGTTCCTGGTGTTCGCGGTCGCGCCGCTCGCGTTGATCGGCGTGGTCATGGCCATGCTGCCAAGCGGCGCGCCGCTGGGCTTCGTCGCCATCCTCGGCGTGCTTGCCCTCATCGGCATCTTGGTCCGAAACTCCGTGATCCTGATCGTGCAGATCGAGGATCTCAAGAAGGAGGGCAGGCCGGCCTGGGACGCCGTAGTGGAAGCGACCGAGCATCGCATGCGACCGATCCTGCTCACGGCCGCCGCCGCAAGTCTCGCGCTCATTCCGATCGCGCGCGAGATTTTCTGGGGGCCGATGGCCTACGCCATGATGGGCGGCATCATCGTCGGCACGCTGCTGACGCTGCTGTTCCTGCCGGCGCTGTATGTTGCCTGGTGTCGGATTCACCCCGATCACGGCGGTCAAACATCGACGGAGGAGCCGGCCGTGCCTGTGCACGACACTCCCGTGCACGGCGCGCCTCATGAACACGCTCGCGAGTCGCAGCCGACTCCCATCCCTGAAACGCAGTCTTGAGAAACAGCAACACCATGTCACGCACGACGATTCTGATGTTAACCCTTGGCACGATTCTCGGCACCGCGATGCTATCGCCACCTGCGGCGTTTGGACAATTCCCGCCGCCGCCTCCAATGGCCGGGCCTCCGCCAATCGCAGCCGGCGGGCCGCCGCTGGCTGCGGGGGGCCCCCCGGCATTCGCGGCTCGCCCTCCGATGGGGCTTGGCGGTGCACCACGTGCCGGCCTCGGTGGTCCGGCGCCTCGTCTCGATGCCGGACCTGGGCCGCGCGGTGCTCTCGCAGAGGGCGGGCGGGGCGGACCGGCGCTTGCGAACGCCACGCGCGCCACATCGGTGACCTACAACCGGTTCGGAAGCTACGGCCGGTACGGTGGGTCACGGTACGGCTATCGCGCGGCTTATGCAGCGAGCGCTTACGCCGGCGCCGCTGCGGGCTATGCCTATGGACGCGGCTACTCTTCCGAGGGCGACTGCTACTACGCCTACAGTCGCCACCGACGCGTTCTGGTTTGCGATTAACAATCAGTAGCAGGTGATTTTGGACCGGGCGAGCTCCAACGGCATGCCCATCACCTTCAATCTAGGAGAAGACAATGAACAAGCGACTGATAGCGACTATCGCCGGCTGCGCCTGCCTTGCCGCCGCGACGGCCGCCGAAGCACGAACCTCTTACGATGGCCCCTGGGATCTACTCTTCGTTACACAGCGCGGAAATTGCGATCCGAGCTACAGCTTTTCGGTGAACATCAGCTTCGCGGGGGGCTTTTGCTGAGGTGAATATCCTCATCGACAAAATCTCGCCTTCAGTGGATTGCAGGTCCATAAAGACCGGCCACTACACTGACGCCAATCGTTATGAGAACGATGCCGGAGATCGTCCCGAAGAGATAGTCCCGCTCGCGCAAGAACACGATCAGCATCAAGATAACGCGTAGGATCGGGAGCAGGATGATGAGCGCGATGCCTTTCCCGACGATGCTCGTGCCCAGCGTCATGGTATGCCCATGCGGGACGATGCATCGGCCGAAGAGGGCAACGATCATCCCGAGCGCGGTCACGCCCGACGCGAGCCAGATACCGTATTTGAGCTGCCGTGCAAGGAGCCGATCCATCCTGCGGGTTTCATCGAGCGCCTTGTCGTCCGCGATCATGCGGCCTTCCCGAACAACTCGATGTGGAAGGCAGAGAGCAGCATCTGCGCCGCAAGGGCTATAAGCACTACAACAAACAGGGCCCTCACTTTTTCATTTGAGACTCGCATCAAGATGCGGGCTCCGACGACTGATCCCAGAACCGACCCCAAGGCGACGGGACCGGCAATGGCGGGAACGATGGAGCCTCGTATGAAGTATGCCCCCGCGCTGGCAGAAGCGGTCACCCCTATCATGAAATTGGAGGTTGCCGAGGACACCTTGATCGGCAGGCGGAGGGCGGTGTCCATCGCAGGGATCTTGAGTACGCCGCTGCCAATCCCAAGCAGCGCCGAGATAAGACCGGCACCGTACATCAGGAACATTCCTCGGGGCAGCTGTCGTACCTGGTAGGTGACGCTACGGCCGAGCACATGGTCGGGATAGCTCGCGTGGAGTCGAAGTTTGTCCGCCCAATTGCCGGGCGGGTCGGCAATGCTGATACCGACCGGATCGCTGCGCCGGGCGAGCATCTGATGCGCCGATACCAGCAACACCACAGCGAACAGGCCGTAAAGGAAGGACACCGGGACGAGCCCGACAAAGAACACGCCCGTGAGAGCCCCGAGCGTCGTCGTAGTCTCCAGCACGATGGCGAGGCGAACGTTGGTGAGTCCTCGCTCAAGGAAGGATGCAGCGCTGCCGCAGGAGCAGGCGATCACCGAGACGATGCTTGCGCCGATGGCAGTGCGGAGGTCCACGCCGCCGAACAGGGTAAGGATGGGTACAATGAAGATGCCGCTGGCCATGCCGAGCATGCCGCCCAGCGCGCTCGCGCCAAACGACATGACGAACAGCCAGGATCCAAAGCCTGCATCCATGTCAGGCATCTCTGGTTTGCGTTGAGGTCCTCGTGCGTCGGGCAAGGCGCGTCACGAACCGGATCAGATCGCCGCGATAGTGTAACCGCTCATAGTCGACGGGCCGATTGCCGGTGGTGTAGGACGTGCGCTCGATGAGGAAGATCGGACTGCCGGTCGGCACTTGAAGCGCCTCGGCAGCGACAGCGTCGGCCGCGGCCGCTTCCAGCTTGTATTCAGCTTCGACCAGAGGCGTATCATACTTCTCCTCCAAAAGTGCAAAGACCGGTTCGGCCTCAAGGTCGTTTCCCGCGACCTTCTCGCCTAAGCCGCGAGGCAAGTAAGTCTCGTCGAAGGATATGGCTACACTGTCGGCTAGGCGAACACGCTGGAGCCTGAACACTAGCGTCCCAACTGGCAAGGCAAGGTGGCGTGCGACGGTTTCGTCGGCTGCCACAATGCGCTGGTCGAGCAAGCTGGTGCTCGGCGTTCGCCCCAATGCCTGCATGTCTTCGACGAAACCGGTTAGCTCGGTCAGCTCCTGCATGATCTTCGGTTGGGTGACGAAAGTGCCCTTGCCCCGCCTGATCTCGACGAGCCCGCGCTCGATCAGGTTCTGGATCGCCTTCCGCACCGTCGGGCGACTGACCTTGAATCGGTCAATTAGGCTTTCCTCGGGCGGCAATTGAGTTCCGGGCGGCAGGCTGCCGTCAGCGATGCCGGCCGCCAGAGCGGACGCGACACTTTCGTAAAGGGGCATAGGCGACATAACGTCATCGTGACGTCATGACCTCTTGATGTCAAGCCCAGCTCGCGGTAAATTCTCGTCATACCACGGCGTCCACACAGCCGGATTTAGATCAATGGAATCAATGAGCTATGTTAAGGAGAGGCCGCGAACGTGGCGCGATCTTCCTGATCTGATCAGCTGTTCGGCGATCGCCCGCTGGGCTCCGATCCCGCTGCGCCTGATTGTTGGATATGGCTTCATGGAACACGGCTTCGCCAAGGCGGCGAGGGGCTTCGATGCATTCCCCGCCATCCTGCAGGCGATGGGCCTTCCCGCGCCTCATTTGCTGGGCTGGCTCACCATCGCGGTGGAGATCCTGGGCGGGCTGGCTGTACTGCTTGGTGCACTGGTGCCTCTCGCCAGTATCCCGATGGCGATCGTTCTTTTGACCGCGATGTTCACCGTGCACCTTCCGTATGGCTTCAGCTCAATCAAGCTTCAGGCAATAACGGCCGCGGGCGCGCAGTTCGGGCCGCCGGGTTATGAAACCGATCTCCTTTACCTCGCTTGCCTGGCGGCTCTCGTCTTGGGCGGACCCGGACCGCTTTCTATCGACCGCCTTCTGGCGGATCGCACAAGTGAAGCGGCATCAACTCCAAACTCGATCGCGACGTGCAATGTATCGGGACAGTAGACGCAGGACCGCGCAGACGGAGAAGCGACACGTAAGGCGTCCGCAACTCGGCTCAAAGGCTTTCTCGGTTGGCGAATATGAGGAGAAGCGAACATGATCTCTGCGGCATTTCCGTACCAAAAGCAGCGGCGGCGGGTCCTCGGCAGCGAGATGGCGTACGTGGAGGTGGGAGAGGGCGACCCGATCGTGCTGCTGCACGGCAATCCCACCTCGTCGTACCTCTGGCGCAACGTGTTGCCGCACCTGCAGCCACGAGGCCGCTGCATTGCCCCCGACCTGATCGGCATGGGCGACTCCGACAAGCTGCCTGACAGTGGCCCCGGCTCGTATCGCTTCGTCGAGCACCGCCGCTACCTCGACGCCCTGCTCGAGGCCCTGGATGTGCGCGAGCGGGTCACCTTGGTCGTCCATGACTGGGGTTCGGCCCTCGGCTTCGACTGGGCCAACCGCCACCGCGAGGCCGTGAAGGGTATCGCGTACATGGAGGCGATCGTGGGGCCGCAGTACTGGGATCACTGGGACAAGTTCGGAATGCGTTCCGCCTTGCAAGGGCTGCGTTCCGAGCAAGGCGAGACGATGGTCCTGCAAGACAACTTTTTCATCGAGAAGATCCTGCCGGGGGCTATCCTGCGCACCCTCTCCGCCGAGGAGATGGCGGAGTACCGACGGCCGTTCGCCGAGCCCGGCGAGGGGCGACGGCCGACGCTGACGTGGCCCCGGCAGATCCCCATTGAGGGCGAGCCCGCCGACGTGGCTGCGATCGTGAACGCCTACGCGGACTGGCTGGCGGCGAGCAATGTGCCTAAGCTGTTCTTGAGGGCAGAGCCCGGTGGTATCCTCGCCCACGGCCCGGTTCTCAACTTGGCCCGCAGCTTCCCAGCGCAGACCGAGGTGACGATCTCGGGGCTCCATTTCGTCCAGGAAGATTCGCCGCACGAGATCGGACGGGCCGTCGCTGATTGGATGGCGAAGTTATAGAGTGCAATTACCTGGAGATCGTCGGACTCCGAACGATCATCGATGCCTCGGGTCCTGCACTTCGAAGAGATCGCCGCAGCCGCGGTGGCGCTCTCCGAGCCCGAGTTCCGAGTGCTCGATCAGGTCTCGCCAGCACGCTCAGGCAAACAGCAGCGCGTTCCGGCGTAACGGCTGCTCGCGGCCAACTTATCTGGCCATCATCAAACTTCCAACCCGAATACGCTTGGCCGGCGCCGACGCCAACCGTGACCTAGAAATCAGGCTCAGATGCCCTACCGACCTCGCTTACTTGCCATCCTTGCCGGAGCGGCCGGGAGCGCAATCGCGATCGGAAACATGGAGGCGTTCTCTATTGAGAGCACATTTCCGCTCTTCGCGGTTCCATTCGCGACATCGATCGTGACGGTATTGGGCTCACCAAAAGCAGAACCGGCACAACCCCGTGCCCTTGTCGGCGGTCATCTTATCTCCACGCTGGTTGGGCTACTGGTTGTGAAATTGTGCGGTCCAGCGCCGTGGGCCGCCGCCATCGCAGTTGGTTTGGCAATGATCGCAATGCATCTGACCGGCACATTTCACCCGCCCGCCGGCATCGATCCGCTGGTTGTTGTCGTCGACAACATGTCCTGGAGCTTTCTGGTCGTGCCGGTTGGCATCGGCGCCATGCTGCTCGCGACGTTTGCTTTTGCTTGGAACAATGTCCTCACGGGACGCGCCAATGAAGGCCATGTCTGGCCGATCCGGTGGTGGTGACCTTTCATACGCCTTATTGCGGTTGGCCGGGGAAAAGGTGTGCCAATGGCCGCGCCGCAGATACGCACCAAACAGTTCGTGCTCGATGGCGAGGCCGTGCTGCTCGGCGTCGATGGCATCAGCGACTTCGCCGGGCTGCACTCACGTAAGCACGACGACGAGGTCCAATTCTATGCGTTCGATGTCCTGACAGCTGAGGGCGAGGACTACCGCAAGCTGCCCCAACCCTGCCGCCGGTGATGACGCCGCAACCGGCTTCGGTCATTGCGTGACTTGATCTAGTTCTCTCGCTCCCGGTGGGTGAGTTTATAGCCCGGAGCGGGCAAACCAAGCGGTGTGTACAGATAGCTGACGACCAGCGACGGGACGCCACGGCTCGCGATTTCAATCAGCCTGCCGTGATCTGGATTGTCCTTAATATCCTCCAGTGATGTGAGCAATGCCTTTGTTTGTGATCTGATTGAGCAGCCGGGTCCGGGGCGAGTGGCGGTTCGAGCGGTTCGTCGAGCGGAGCAGGCGGGACGGGTTAGAGCTCTGGCGCAGCCGGTGGAGGAGATGCGGGCTCGGCAGGCCAAATGTCGCCGAAGAACAAGAGGTGAGATCGACGCGGTCCCGCAGCTAGCTAGGGCGTGTACTCATTGAGCGACTGGCCGAATGATGTTCGCTCAACCCCCAACAGCGGCGAAAGAGCGGACATTGCTCGAGGTCGCAGAAGGGCCATGTGTGGACCAATACGGCAGGTCTGGCCACAGATGCTGAGCACGCTTCTTCGCCCCCAACCACGATCGGCCCCGCCGCAGCGTTATCTCGCAAGTGTCGCCTTGTAGGACCGGTTGAAATGGACACAATATGCTCGCTTCGGGATCGAGGAGGATGCCATGCCCGAAGCACCAAGCGACATTGATTATACGGTTGATGTAAACAGACACGAGACGATGCTCCGTGCGAACACACCCAAAGGAGAGGAATTTCTCGGCGGCGCTGACCTTACAATGTCCAATGAGGAAGCGCATACATTCATACAGGATGCCCGCGCAGCAGGGCTGACGGTCAAATCGTTTTTCTAGCAGCTTCGCAAACAGACGCTCGGCTTCGTCGATATTTTCAAGGCTTCGGAAAGTGAAAGTAACCGGCCCCGGCGGCCCGCGCGCTAGTCGGGGCTGTCTATCGTTAGAGCAACAACGCCAGGACCACGCACGCCGCGGCAATGCACATCGCCAGTACGAATATCACTATGACCATATCGCCTCGGTCGGGTTGGCAGCCGAACCATGCAATGTTACCGCAGTGGGAACTGCTGATCGCCCTGCGCTCGCGATCAGCCCATGCTCCCCGGCATGAAGCATCTGACGCCAACGGAAGCGCCGTTCAGATAGTAGGGCCAGACCATCGCGCGACCAGCGCGGTTCGGTCCATCCACGACAGCGTCGTTCGGAACATCAACCCACTCGCCATCAATGCGCACGCGATAGTGACCATCCTTAGTTTCCCAATCGGCGTCATCAACGCGCTTCGCATCACTGCCATCGCAGCAGGGCCCTTTGCCGCTGTGCAAGCTCTCATACCAACTGCTCAACTCAGGGTGCTGATAATCGTGGGCGCGGGCGTGACCGATTGTAGAAATCGGCGGCAGGACGGCGAATACAATAAGTGTTGCATGCCAAATGTGATTGTTCATCTCACACCCAATCCCGGAATCTCTCTGTGCAAGGAAATTCATCCATCCGCATCAACATGCGAAGCTGTCTCAGCTCGCCGCTGGTAGTCGTCAGCGAGGGCCTTAAGCTGAGCCGCAATCGCTGAGTCGGTCATGGTTTTGGCGGCGCGGAGCAAAGTCTGTGCTATCTCTAAATATTCCTTGCCTCGTCGTGAGTTCTGGGCCGTCATCAAGCCCTCGTGCGGTTCTCGGGCAGCTGGTCGAAGGCGATTTGGAGCCAGCTCACCCAATTGCGGTCACTTTCCCGGCGAGTTCTGAAGCGATCGACGCACTTCTTGGAACAAAGCGGGGTTCGCCACGAGTAGTGCCGGACGAGACCAAACTTGCCATCACACACTGCGCATCGCGCGGCACCGCCAGATCTAAGATTATCGGAGCAATGGGGCATCGTAGTCTCCTCTTGGTACTATCGTCGCTGTTCGTCGATCAAGTTCTGTGCGTCAAGTTCAGCAAAATTGATCATGGGGTCCGGCCAAGCCATCCCCTCGGAGCCGCCGTCGCTCGCT
>NZ_JCAMOT010000058.1:0-36302 GCF_059512425.1 Bradyrhizobium sp. Leo78 | reverse complement strand
GCGCCGGCCTGCGCGCCACTGAGGTGGTCTCGCTCAAGGTTGCCGACATCGACAGCAAGCGCATGATCATCCGCGTCGAGCAGGGCAAGGGCGGCAAGGACCGGAACGTTATGCTGTCCCCACACCTGCTTGAGTTGCTGCGGGCCTGGTGGAAGGCGGCGCGGCCGCAGGGCTGGCTGTTCCCGGGCCGCGATCCGGCGCAGCCGATGACCACACGCCAGCTCAATCGCGGCTGTCATGCCGCCGCCCAGATGGCGGAGATCAACAAGCGCGTTTCGTTGCACACCTTGCGGCACAGCTTCGCCACCCACCTCTTGGAGCAGCACATCGATGTCCGCATCATCCAGGTGCTGCTCGGTCACGCCAAGCTCGACACCACGGCGCTCTATACCCGCGTCGCCACTAAGAGCTATTTTCGGGCGGCCTTCCCCGGTCTTGGCGCAGCCCCCGATCTCGGTCTTGCATTGACGCTGCCACGAGCAATCGGATCTTCTCGGGCAAAGGACATCCTTCTGACGAACCGTCGCGTCGAGCCTACCGAAGCTGTATCGATAGGCATCGCCAAGCGGGTGGCGCCAGCCGCGAACCTGATGGAAGATGCGATATCGCTTGCCAATGATCTGGCAGCCGGCCCAGCGACGTCCCTCGGCTTGACCAAGACGTTGCTGAACGGTGCCTATGGAACAGTCGAGGAGTTTTTCAGTGCAGAAGCCTTCGCACAAGGAGTAGCGTTCGGCAGCCGCGAATTTGCCGAAGGAGTCGATGCATTCTTGCAGAAACGAAAGCCGGACTTTCGGAAGGCTGTGCGGAATAGATAGGCGACCACGTTCCGAACAGGTCCAGCTTGCGTTCGACACGTTCGGACAAGTATCGGAATCAATCAACTGAGCAGACGTATACTAAATCGAAACGGCCTTCTTTTGGCTCTCACCTATTCTCCGCCCGACACTGCCGATAGTCAGTAGGACGGGGAATTGATGTCGGGCGTGCGAAGCTAGAGCATTGAACGCCCCTCCCTTCTGTACGATCCCGCGCGCACTGGTGCGGTGCTTCAGATACCGTCTGCGATCAGGAAAATACTGGTTGATGGCCCGAGTACCGTTAAAGGTCCCTTTCGCCGACTTGGGGAGTAGAACGAACGACAGAGGTCACGTCAGAAACCGCGCGATGCCTTCGCGAACACAGGCCAGGATTTCGTCCTGCCGCTCTTCGAGACGTGATACCGGCCCGCCGACGCCAAGGACCAGGTGGCGCCCGAAGTCGCGCTTCGGCAACAGGACGGCAATCACCCCGGCGTCCTGAACGATGATGTGTTTGGAAAACATGTAGCCGTCGCGCCTAATGCCGTTGATGATCTTCATCAGCGCATTCAGTTCGAAGTGTTCTTCCGGAGGGCAAACGGCATTTATGCGGCGCAGCAGCCGGGCAATCTCGACGTCGGTATGACCGCTGAGCAACGTGCGCCCAATTCCGCTGATCGCAAGCGGTCGGACGTCGCCGGGCTTGACTTCGAACCGCAGGCGCTTGCTGGTTTGCAGACTGTGAATGTATTGAGCATGCAAATCGGACTGCGTGCTGATGCTGACCAGCTCGTCCAGTTTCTCATGGACAAAGTCGACCAACGCAAGGATGGCGCTGTCGCCGAACAGCCCGGTGTCCAGCCACCGGCCCATCTGGGCGATGCGCATGGTCGGCATGTAGGTGCGATTGTAGCTGTCGTAGAACAGATATCCCAGCATCGCCATGCTCTTCAGCAAGGCTGCGGCACTGGATGTTGGATAGTCGCACTTCGTCGCGACTTCCTTCAGCGAGATCGGTCGTTTCACGTCCTCGAAATACTCAAGGACTTCGAATATCCGCTTGGCCGACTTTATGCTGGAGTTTGTCATTTACACATACGTGGAGAAAAATCCGATTACACGGTTCATTGGCACCTTAGTAGGCCTGAATTCAAATTCGAAGCGTTCAACAATCTAGTGCCTCTGGACCTCAGCCGCAATTCTTTTTCCATATATATAGAAATAGAACCACATATATGTAACCCAGTGGACTCGGCGACGCGCGGCCCCTAGTGTTCTCCGCGGCCGCCAAGGCCGCGGCGTCACAGCCGTTCAAAAAAAGAAAAACGCCCCACCCAGGTGGAGCGCGCTTGCAGGGAGGCGTCATGAAGCCGCGAATAAATTTGTCTGCCGTGATCAACTGATGTCGTCCGGTTCGACCGGTCGCTGCTCGGGCTTCCCGCCGCCAAGTCGAACCTCCTGGCGACCATTCTCTTGAAGATCAACCATCGCGTTC
Organism: Bradyrhizobium sp. Leo78; assembly: GCF_059512425.1. Classification (NCBI taxonomy): domain Bacteria; kingdom Pseudomonadati; phylum Pseudomonadota; class Alphaproteobacteria; order Hyphomicrobiales; family Nitrobacteraceae; genus Bradyrhizobium; species Bradyrhizobium sp. Leo78. The sequence continues at coordinate 34,007 of NZ_JCAMOT010000058.1, read as the reverse complement.
ACGTCTGACTGGGGATGTTGGCCAAGCCCACCATCGGCAACGAGGTTGGCGCACCTGCCCCGGGCTCTCACCTCCAAGACCGAACAGGGATTTGCTTAAATGGACTATCGATTGCCCGAAGGCAGCTGCGATTGTCACTTTCACATCTACGGCCCCTTCGATCGCTTTCCGCCCGGCAACGAGGGACGCTTTACCGCCGCGCAGCCGTTCACGATCGAAGACGCTTTTGCCATCTGGAACAAACTCGGCATCACGCGCGGCGTCATCGTCCATGCAGTGGGTTCGGGAGAAGACAACGCCGTCACTTATGACGCACTGCGTCGCTACCCTGACAGGCTTCGTGCCGTGGCGATCTTGCGGCCCGACGTATCGGATCGGCGGCTTGATGAACTCACCGACGCCGGCTTCAAGGCGGTGCGCGTCACCATGATCCGGCAGGACGGCAAGCCGGTCTCGACACTCGGCACGAGCTACGACGATCTGGTCAAGCTCGCCCCTCGTCTCGCGGAAAGAGGCTGGCACGCCCAGCTTTGGATCGAGAGCTCGGATCTGGCCGCCGCCGCACCCGAGCTTGAGAAGCTGCCGCTCAACTATGTGATCGACCACATGTCGCGGACCATGGCCGACAAGGGGCACGAGCACCCCGACTTTCGCGCCTTCACCGAACGGCTGAAGACCGGCCGCTACTGGACCAAGATTTCGGGTGCAGACCGCAACACGCGTATCGGCCGTCCCTATGCGGACACGGCGCCCTTCATGCGCGCCATCGTTCAGGCCGCGCCCGATCAGGTCGTGTGGGGCAGCGATTGGCCCCATGTGGGCCACAGCGCCGAAACGCTTCCCGATCTTCAGGATCTGCTTCGACTGCTGCACGAATGCGTCCCCGATGAAGCCACCCGTCGAAAGATCCTGATCGCCAATCCGGCGCGGCTCTACAACTTCTGACAACACCCGAGGAAGCCTTGGACAACAACAAAAAGTTGCCGCTCGACGGCGTGATCGTCATAGACCTCGGCCAGGTGTATCAGGGTCCGTACGCCGGCTTCCTGATGGCGCAGGCCGGAGCGACCGTCATCAAGGTCGAACCGCCGAACGGCGAGCCGGTGCGTCATCGCGCCCGCATCAGCAAGGGCAACGCCGTCCCGTTCGCGATGCTCAATGCCAACAAGCGTAACATCAGTCTGAACCTGAAGTCGCCGGAAGGGGTCAGAGTCCTGAAGGAGCTCGCGGCAAAGGCCGATGTGCTGATCGAGAACTACGCGCCGGGGGTGCTCGATCGATTGGGCGTCGGCTATTCCGCTCTAAGCGCCTTCAATCCGCGGCTAATCTACGGCTCGGCCACCGGCTACGGCTTGTCGGGTCCCGATCGGGATAATCTGGCGATGGACCTGACTATCCAGGCGGTGTCTGGCATCATGAGCGTGACCGGCTTTGCCGATGGTCCCCCGGTCAAGGCGGGTCCGGCCATCACCGACTTCATCAGCGGCGTTCATCTGTACGCCGGCATCCTCACAGCGCTTTACGATCGGGAGAAAAGCGGCCGCGGCCGGCTGGTCGAGATCGCGATGGTCGAGACCGTCTATCCGGCGATGGCCTCGAACCTGGCCGATGTCTTTAACCGCAAGGCGGCAGCCCCTCGCACCGGCAACCGTCACGGAGGGCTCGCGGAGGCGCCCTATAATGTTTATCCCGCGTCCGACGGGCATGTCGCCATCATCAGCGTCAACGAATCTCATTGGACCGGGTTGACGCGCGCGATGGGGCGGCCCGAGCTCGCCGATGATGCGCGTTTCAAGACGGTGCTCGACCGCCTGAAGCACATCGATCTAACGGACCAGATCGTGTCCGAGTGGTCCACGCGGCTCACGCGCAATGAGATCACCGAGCTTTGCCGTGCCAACAGAGTGCCCTGCGCCGCGGTTCGCGACTTGCGTGAGGTGACCGAGGACAATCACCTCCACGCCCGGGGCATGTTGCGCGAAATCGAGCATCCGGAATACGGCGACATTCTCGTTCATCGCAGTCCGCTGATGCTCCACGACACGGCAGCGCCGGAATACATCCCATCCGCGCGTCTCGGTCAGCACAACAGCGAGATCCTGTCGGAATATCTAGGCCTGTCCAGCAGCGAGATCGATGCATTGCGCCGCTCCGGCGCGATTGCACAAGCGTGACGACCACCACTCCATGCGCGGCGAAAACGTACGTCGTGGCGCGAATTTCCCGGTCCGCTAGTTCAGAGGAAGATCAAGATGGTCAAGCTGTTTGAAAGCATTTCATTCCGTGGCGTCGAGCTCAGCAACCGGATCGTCGTCTCGCCGATGGGGATGTATTCGGCCGAAAACGGCTACATCACACCCTTCCATCTGGTTCACTATGGCAAGTTCGCCATGGGCGGAGCCGGGCTCGTCTTCGTCGAGCAGACTTCGGTCAGCCGGAAGGGGCGCATCACCAACGGTGATCCCGGGCTGTGGGAGGACGGCCAGATCGACGGCATGCGCCAGATTGTTCACGTCATCAAATCGTATGGCGCAAAAGCAGCGATCCAGATCAATCACGGCGGACGAAAATCCAGCCAGCAGCGAGCGTTCCGGGGCAACAGCCATTTGACCGACCGCGACATCGAAATGGGAGAGGAAACCTGGGTGCCCACGGGCCCATCGGATGTCCCATTCTCCGATGGTTTTCAGACCCCTGTTCCCCTCACGAAGGAAGGTCTCGCCGGCGTCCGCGATGCATTCGTCGCGACGGCTCGCCGGGCCGTACTGGCGGGGTTCGACGTCATCGAGCTTCACATGGCTCACGGTTATCTGTTGCAATCGTTCATGTCGCCGCTCGCCAATTTCCGCACCGACGAATATGGCGGCAGCCTCGAAAACCGGATGCGGTTTCCGCTCGAAGTAACGCGCGCCGTGAGGGCCGCGCTCCCCTCGGCGACACCTCTCTTCGTGCGTATCTCTGCCACGGACTGGATCGACGGCGGCTGGGACATCGACGACAGCGTCATCTTCTCCCGCAAATTGAAGGAACTGGGCGTCGATCTGGTCGACTGTTCGACGGGTGGCAATCTTCGAGCCGGATCGACCAACGCCAATCTCGGTCGCGGTCCAGGCTACCAGGTGCCGTTTGCCGAACGGATTCGCCACGACGCCGGTATTGCGACCGGCGCGGTCGGCATGATCCGAACTCCAGATTTTGCGGAGAAGATTCTGCAGGATGGTCGTGCCGACCTCATCTTCATTGCCCGCCAGATGCTCTTCAATCCGTTCTGGGCTCTCCACGCCGCAGAACATTTCGGGTTGACCGGCAATTTCGAGAAATGGCCCGAACAATATGCATGGTGGCTTGCCAAGTGGGGTGGAGCCCTTCGCGCCAATGGAGAAAGCCTGGACGGGTTGGAGCGATATCGCGAGGCGGCCGAATAGAACTTCCGTCGCGCGGATAGCCTTGCCAAATCAATCGAGACTTCAAGCAATCAAAAAATTCCAAAGGGAGAAAAAAATGAGACATGTGCTGGCATCGCTGGTGGTTTTTCTAGGCCTTGCATCGGCTCACGCACAGGCGCCCGCGTCGAGGCCGGTCAAGCTAGGCGTGCTCAACGATCAGTCGGGCCAATATGCTGACGCCGCGGGGCCTGCGGCCGTTGAAGTCGTCAAAATGGCGATCGCCGACTTCGGCGGCAAGTTGCTCGGACAGCCGATCGAACTGGTTTTCGCCGATCATCAGAACAAGACGGACATCGCGTCGGGCATCGCCAGGCGGTGGTTCGACACGGAAAATGTCGACGTCATTTTCGATATCGGAAACTCTGCGGTCGCGCTGGCTCTCGCCGATCTGGTTCGGGACAAGAACAAGATGATGATCGTATCGTCGGCCGGCGCATCCGCCATCACAAACGAGAAATGCTCTCCTAACACCTTCCAGTGGACCTACAATACCTACACACTGGCGCGCAGCACCGCGAAGGCATTGATGGGACAGGGCGGAAACGAATGGTTCTTCCTGACGGCCGACTATGCCTTCGGACAAGCTTTCGAGGCCGATGCGTCTGCCGTGCTCAAGGAATCCGGCGGAAAAGTCGTCGGGTCAGTGCGGCACCCGTTCAACACCAGCGACTTCTCTTCGTTCCTGCTCCAGGCCCAGAACTCGAGCGCCAACGTGCTGGCTCTCGCCAACGCCAGCGGTGATACCACCAACTCGCTCATGCAGGCTCACGAGTTCGGCCTGCTCGGCCTGAAAAGAAAGATGCGGGTCGCTGCCTTGCTGTTCCAGATCACGGATGCCAAGGCGGTCGGTCTTCCCAACATGCAGGGTCTGTACACGTCAGAGGCATTCTACTGGAATCGGAATGACGCGTCGCGCGCCTTCGGGAAGCGGTTCTTCGACAAGATTGGGCGTATGCCGACCATGGTTCAGGCCGGAATGTACTCGGCAACCATGCACTACCTGAAGACCGTCGAAGCCGCCGGAACGCTCGAGACAGCCGCCGTGCTCGCAAAATTCCGTTCGTTGCCTGTGAATGATTTCTTCTCGGAGAAGGGGTATGTTCGCGAGGACGGCATGCACATCCATGATTACTATCTGCTGCGAGCAAAGACGGTGGAACAGTCCAGGGGACCATGGGACTTTTATGACGTCGTCGCAACCATCCCGGCCGAGGACGCCAACATTCCTCGCGAACAAAGCAAGTGTTCGCTGATGAAGAAGTCCTGACCTCTCGACGTCGTGGAAAGAGCCACGTTCCAAGCGGCAGCTGCAAAACCGCCGCTCGGAGCTTCCGCTACCCAACTCCTTCTCTCGCCGCCCTCAATACGCAAGTCTGTCTGATGGCAGCCTTCGTCGTGCGTCAGGCGTGGCATCTCATCGTCTGTAGCCGTAGCAATCTAGATCGCATGGCCTGATCAATGGATTGATTGACGTCAGAAGCGACCGATAAATGTCTTCGGCCGATTTCGTTCAGATCGCTGGTGTCGCTGGTCGAGGTCACGAAGACCTTGGGGAAGGCGTTGCCCACTTCGTCGAAAAAGCGGGCGCCGCGCTTTACCGGGAAGTGGGCTCACCCGCGACTCAGACGCTACGACTCAGCCTTACCATATATGTGAGCGGAGCGTGAAAGTCATGGCGGCTCGCTCGAACAGGATACCGGCTCTGTCGATGCTCACGACTGGACCTGCCTGCACAACCCGATTAACGTGCCGCCAAACAGGCGCGAGATGAGGACTTCGGTGCGGCACCACCGGATGTCTGCGGAGTTTCCGCTACAGTCAGCAATGGCCAGAAGAAGCAAGAGAGCGATAGCAGACGATCAGATCACGGAAGCCACGAGCTACGGCCCGCCAGCGGCGGGATCGGTCAAGTCGGCAGGGCGTGTGCTGCGAATTCTCGAGTTCTTCGACGAGATCCAGCGCGACGCGCGCGTTGCCGAAGTCGCCGAGCGCCTGGGATTCCCGCAATCGTCTACTTCGATCCTGCTCAACTGCCTCGTCGAGCTCGGCTACATGGACTATTTGCCGGAGAGCCGCAGGTTCCTGCCCTCGCCACGCGTCACTCTGCTCGGGACCTGGCTCGACAAGGGCCCTGTCAGAAACGGCAGCCTGATGAGGATGCTCGAAGAGCTGTCCCAGAAAACGGGCGACACCGTCATCATCGCCGCGCGGAGCGGCATCTTCGCGCAATACATCCATGTGCTGCAGGCCCGCGCGACAATGCGCTTTCACGTCCCGCCCGGATCCAGGCGTCTCGTGGTCTGGTCGGCTACCGGGTTTTCGCTGCTGACCGCGTGCACCGACAAGGAGATCCGCAGCCTGTGCACGCGCACCAACGCGGAAGCCGCCCTCGACATATCGCGCATCGACATCAATCAGGTGCTCGAGAACGTCGAGCGCACGCGCCGTGACGGCTTCTTCTTCTCGGCGGGTCTGGTCACCCCTGGCGCCGGGTCGATTGCCGTGCCGTTACCCGAGGGTATCGACGGATGGAACCGCGCGCTTGCCGTCGCGGTATCGGGTCCTCTCCACGATATCACGCGGCGACGGACGGAGATCGTCGCGCTGCTCAACGATGTCGTGCAGCGCTATCTTCGTCCGTCGTCCTCGACCTAGACGGCGCCGGCGGTTGCCGGTCGGTCGACGAGCAGCGGTTTCCGGCGTGGACTGACGACACGGCTATAGCCGGGATTGCCTGCCTAACACACTCGTTGTCAGGTATTGGAGGGGTGAGACACGAAAGACTGCAGCAAAGAAGTGCGCCAATGGCGCTGGCACGAGTGGCGAGAGGCGTAGTGCGAGCAAAGTCAGCCAAATCTTGACAGCGGAGTAGTGATCTAAGCGAGCGCTGAGACGTTGCTGAATCTGCTTCCGGTAAAACAAAAACGCGCTCAAACCGCCAAAGGTACTGCCGAGCAACACCGTTGCACCTCCGGCGAATCCATCCATGTAAAAGCTTGCCGCCAGGTAAACCACTCCGCAAACGGGCGCTGGATGAACCGCTGGGCGCCCCACGCCGTCAGGATCAAAACAAGCAGGGCGCTCATGACAATTCGTACCTCGCGAAGGCGCCGTCGAGACATCGCACGCGCCGTCGACCCATGGCCGTTGCTCACCAGTTCGCATCCAATCCAAGCAGCCCCAGAATGTTGCTCCGTAACTCCGCCAGCTTGGGATCGCCGCGGTGCCTCGGGAAGGGACGATCGACCGTCACGTCGGCCTTGATACGCGCGGGGCGATCGCTGAATACGATGACGCGGTTTGCCATGAAGACCGCCTCTTCAACATCGTGCGTCACCATCAGCGCGGTGAAGCCGCTGCGCTGCCAGAGCCCGGCGATCTCCGCCTGCATGGAGATGCGTGTCAGCGAATCGAGCTTGCCGAGCGGCTCATCCAGAATAAGTATTCTGGGCTTGTTCACCAGCGCTCGTGCCAGCGCGACCCGCTGGGCCATTCCTCCCGAAAGCTGATGCGGGTAGGCGTTGCGAAACGCAGAAAGCCCGACGAGGTCGAGCGCCGCATCGACGCGGGGGCGTTGGCTCTTTAAGACACCCTGGGCTTCGAGCCCGAGCGCAACGTTTTTCCAAACGGTTCGCCACGGAAACAGCGTTGGATCCTGAAACACCACCACCCGCGAGAGGAATGGCCGTTTGATCGGACGACCATCTTCGAACCACGCGCCCGATCGTGGCGGCTCAAGCCCAGCCACCAGACGCAGCAAGGTCGACTTTCCGCGTCCCGAGGGACCGAGCAGCGCGACGAATTCGCCCGGTCTTACGTTGAAGCTAACGTCATTCAGTACCGGCAGCGCGGCGCCATCGATGTCAAAGGCGTGGCTGACGCCCACGACATTCAGCGACGCGCCGACGGCAGCCGGCCGATCAGTTTCAGCGATAGCAACCGCTACCATTTGACGACGGCTTTCTGCCAGACCAGCAGCCGGTCGCGCGTCCTGAACAGCAGAGTAATCGCGCCGGAGCACAATAACGACGTCACGATCAGCGCGGCATACATGTTTGCGTAAGCTGCCCAGCCCTGCGCCCATTGCAAATACCACCCGAGCCCGGCCTTGACGCCGATCATTTCGGCAACGACCAGAACGGCAAAGGACGATCCAAGATCCATAAACAAGCCAACGAACACGTGCGGCAGCGCCGCCGGAATTGCGACCTTGAGCACCAGGAAGGAAGGCTTCGCCCCCAATGTTCGCGCGACATCGTAATAGGCATTGCTGACGCTTGCGACGCCCGACCAGGTCAGCACCGTGACCGGAAACCCGGTGGCCAGTGCGATCAGGAACGTGCTCGCGCTCCAGCTCGACGAAAACGTGAACAAGGCAACTGGCAGCCACGCCGTTACGGGCAGCGGGCCGATGAAACGCAGGGCAGGATGCACCCAATAGCCGACGGCGCGCGACCATCCAATCAATACGCCGGTGAGAAAACCGATCGCGGCCCCGAGCGCATAGCCGACGAGCTGAAGCTTCACCGATGCAACGGTGCTGGCCAGAAGCTTCGGCCAGTCGTCGGTGTAGACTTCGACGATGGCTTGCGGCGGCGGAAAGAACGGCGATGGCAGCCATGCGAACTTGGCGGTCGCGATTTCCCATATGGTCAGGAACAGCCCGAAGGCCGCCAGCCATGGCGCCCGCGACTGCAGGCCGCCGCCAAATCGGCCAAACAGAGTTGCGGTGAGAATGCCACCAGCGAACAGGAATGACGCGATCGCCACGTCATGGGTCCGCGACCAATCGCCGACGTCTTGCCACAGCAGGCAGGAGAGTCCGAAGCCGGTCCACGCCAGGCCCGCCAACGCACCCGACGCATTTTTCGCAACCGACATCGGACACGACAGCGAATGGCTCGCGGGGGCGGCTTTCTCTCCGGCAGATCGCGCCAGTGCCGGCGTCTTAGACTTGGTCGAATACGTCGACACAAATCCGCTCGGCGAATTTCGCGCCATCCGTGCCTGGCTTCAAGACCGAGACGCGTTTTAGATCGTCCGCATCGGTCTTGCCCATAGCGATGCACTCCAGAAGCTGGTCGGTCGGTGAGCTCATATTGATGCACATGCGGTGGTCGCGTCTTTCGGCATCTTCGATCAACCGGTCACGTCGACGACCACGCGGTTGGCGAGCTTTTGGGGATCCGTACTCTGCCTGATGATCGACGCCCGTTTGAGGTCGCTCGTGATCTTGACGACTTCCCGACGCAACGGATCGCCGTCAGGATGGTGTCCATGCGTGTGGCTGCGCAGCATCGCCGCAAGGTCTGCGACCGGAACTTTCGGTGTGTATGGTGCGAAGACCTCAGCGGCGTCATCGGGGTTGGTGGCGACATGGACGGCCGCATCATGGATGGCATTCGTCAAGGCGGCGACCGTCGCGGGATCTTTTGCCCACAGAGAAGCACGGACACCCATCGTGCAGCAGGACAGGTTGCCGTAGTCGCCGGAGAGATTCGAGGCGATCTCCACCAACTCGCCGTTGCTGCGATGCTGTATCAGCCACGCTGTCGGATCGGCGTCTGCGATCGCCTGGACTTCCCCGCGCTTTAGCGCGATTGGCAGCAGATCCGCAGGAAACTCGCGCCATTGAACGTCGGTTTCCGGGTTGATGCCATTGTCGGACAGAAGATCGCAAAGAAATTGCGGGGCGCGCCGGAAATGCTGGACACGCCGATCGTCCGGCCTTTGAGTTTCGTGATATCGGTGATGCCCGATGTCTTGCCGGCGAACAGGCGCGTGCAGCCGCCGTGCAGGCCCGTTGTGAGCTTCACATCGACGCCCTGCTCAAGCGGCTTGAGCCAATTCAGCAGCATGCTCGAACCGGCGTCGGCTTTGTCCGTCGCAAGCGCCTGCAGCATCTGGTCGGTCTCGCCGGCGACCTGAATAAATGCGACATCCAGGTTATGCTTGACAAAATACCCGTGATGCAAAGCGACCGGCACCGCCGCAGTGCAGATCCCGCTGCCATTGTACACAAAGCGAATGTGTCGTGGCGGCCCCTTGGGATCGGCGTAAGCGCTCTCGGATGCTCGGCAGATCGGGATCTCGCCGATGCCGTTCGCGGCGGCCGTCGATCCAAAGCCGGGGAACGCGTTCGCCGCTTTCAACACAGCAAACGGAGCGGCGGCACTCAGCACTCCTGCGAAGCCGACAAACTTGCGTCGCGACACCGGCGCGAGCCAACTGCGATCGGGCGATGCCGGTCTTGAGGATGCCTGAGGATCGTCCATTCCTTGCTCCTGAATCGTCGAGAACGTTCGGGCTGAGAGTGTGCAGTGGATGCGCATAGTGGTGCAAGATCGTGCCGCAATGTCGACCTTCACCTTGTCGTGCCGGCGACGTTGCGCGGCTGTGAAGCGGCGCTCGATCGCATCGATCGTGAAAGCAAACGCCAACTCCAGCGACCCGGGCCGCATCGACACGACGCAACAGCGCTGTAAGCCGACGCGACCACGGTGACGATCAAGCAAAAAATGTGCGCTCTCGGCTTATTGAAACAGTACCAAGATTGATCATTCCAATTGCACCATACCCTGTTGCGCTGGCCCGGACGCACGATGTCGTGATGCGGCACTGCGTGGTCGACATTTGGGCAGACGCGATCTGCCTGGGCTTGCAATCGCCCGAGGAACGACCCGCGACGCGCGAGACGGAGTGAACCGCTCGACCAGCGATGTCCGCAGTGGGCGAAGTCGAAACTTTCAAGTTCGAAAGTCTGCAGCCGATCTGCGTCACCTCCGGTTTGCTATAGACTCACGATCGCGCGCTTCCGCAAGATTTGATTGTGCGAATCCGTTGAAACAGTTCGGACTGTTGTCTTCTCTCGAAGCCTCAAACCACAGTCTGAAAGGATCTAGGCGACGATGCGAAGTGCTGCTCTTCTCAGGTCACCGGAGTTGAATTACGAACAGTGGCGGGATCTGTTACGCCCGCACTTTGGGCTGTACACGGTAGACGATCCTAAAGTCTTTGCCGGCAGAGTTCGGTCGCGGAGCATCTTCGGATTCAATGCGTCGGAAATCAGCAACAATATTCGCCATTGTGAACGGACACACCGTTGCGAACGGACACAAAGGGATATTCGTCTTGATGGCGTTGATCACTGCTATGCCGTATTTCAGGTCGATGGGCGATCAACAATCATTCAGAATGATCAGGCCGTACAGCTGGCGGTGGGAGATGTCGCATTCATAGATTCGACCCGCCCAGTAACGTACGTTAATGATGGCCACGAAGAGTGGCTTTCTCTGCAGTTACCTCGCCAGTTTCTGATCTCCGCCCTCGGATTTGAGCCACGCGGTGGCCTTCGTGGCCACTCTGGAACGAGTGCGTCACGCCTGCTGTTCCAACTCGTTCTGGACGCCGTCGACGACGAGCAACCTATGCCAACGTCGGCTGCCAACTATATGCAGTTGGCGGTTTACGATCTGCTCGGAGCAGTATTCGCGCCGGCGGATCCAGCTCCGGGCTCTCTTCATTCGGATCGGTTGTTTAAGCGCATCTGCGATGTCATTAAGGATCGCTTTGCCGACCCAGAGTGCGGTCCGTGTGAGATTGCTGCCGAGGTCGGTATTTCGCTACGTTATCTGCAAAAACTGTTCACGAACCGCGGTTGTACCTGCAGCGGCTTCATTCAATCAGTGCGCCTGGATCAAGCTGCGCACTCTATTAAACGCCGGGGGTCGACGAAGTCGGGCCAGCCTCTGAGCACGATAGCCTACGCGTGCGGGTACCGCGATTACACTAATTTCGCCCGTGCATTCCGCCAACGCTTCGGTCACGCACCCGGCGTTCATCTGCGGGGCGACGACGCTCAATCCAGTGCGTGACGCAAGGCACGAAAGGGCGCGTTGGGCCCACGACGGCGGCCGTTCAGTGGCCTAGCTTTGATGGCACGCTGCCGACGGCTGCGTCACGAGATTTGTCGTCAGCGTGAACAACCGGCAGATTCCATTCTGCTCGGTTCACCTCCCCATGCGCATCATTTGTGTAGGAGTAGCAATGCAAAACATCGTCGGGCTGGCGACGTTGATCGCCATCGCCGCGTTATTGGCCTGGTCTGGTTTCCGCACTTGGCGTGTTAAAAGTGGCATCGTCAAATGGGGCGGCACAGGTCTGTTGGCACTGCTGTCCGTTGCGGTGTTGTCCGCCAGCGCGCTCACGTCGCTGGGGATGATCAAGCGGCGCAGCCGCTCGGCGCCCATCCCGGATATCAAGGTTGCGGCTACGCCGGAACTCATTGCGCGTGGCAAGGATATAGCCGACGGTCTTTGTGGCGCCTGCCATTCACATACTGGCACGCTCACCGGCGGCTACGATCTGGCCGTAGAACTCCAGGTTCCAATTGGGTCCTTCGTGGCTGCAAATCTTACTCCGGCCGGGCCATTGAAGCACTGGTCCGATGGCGAGATCTTCCGCGCTATTCGTAACGGCGTTGACGCGGACGGCCGGTGGCTGACAATGATGTCCTACGTCAATGCCGGCCGACTGAGCGACGACGATATCAAGGCTGTGATCGCGTATATTCGTAGTGTACCAGCGGCAGGGGATCCGACCCCGGATCCGCCCGATCAGCTCAATATGCTCGGGCTCGCCATGCTCGGCGCAGGCATGCTGTCAACCGGCAAGCCCATCATCACGGAACACGTCTCAGGGCCGTTGAAAGGGCCGACCTTTGAGTTTGGCGAATACATCCTGGCGTATCAGGACTGCCGTGAGTGCCACGGCAAGAACCTGAGCGGTGGCGTGCCTGGACAGTTGGCGCCGCTCGGACCGAACCTGAATCTGGTCAAGGACTGGACCCTTGCCGGCTTCATTGCAGCCATGCGCACCGGCATCGATCCCAACGGTCATCAGATCAGCGAACAAATGCCGTGGCGTTCTGTCGGAAAAATGGATGATGACGAGCTGACCGCGATCTATCGGTATCTGACGCATATGCCCAACTCATAATGCCACTTGTATTTGCGAGCATCAGCACACTGCAGCGGGCCGACGGAGTCATCGGCGCGCGCTCGCGCGGCCCGGCGTATTCATCAAACGCGTTCTCGACCTGCAGCGTTCTGGATTGAAGCGCTTTCGCCAGCCGCATGCTGACTTGATGATCGTTGCGGGACGTGCAGATAAAGAGAATCGCGCCGCGGCAGCATGACAGAACACCCGCCTGTCTTCTCCGAATCCCTCGATAAGGCTTCCCGCAGCTGCTACTCGTGGTTGGCGAGTCCTGTTAATCGTGCATAGCCGCCAACGATGTCAGCGAGCTCTGCGGACGTGATCACGTCCTCCACGCAATTGAAGCCTTGCGGTGCGCGCTCGGCCACCAGGTCCAGCACACGCTCGGGCCCGCCTCTACGATTATTGCGCACGACCTCGGCAGTCTTCGGTAGTCTCTCGGCCTCATAAGCACTGAGCGCCGCCTCAGGTGCCAGTTCGGACAGGAGCCTCGCCAGGCACTGCGCATCGAGAACGGCCTGGGCTGAGCCGTTCGAGCCGGTGGGATACATGGGATGCGCCGCATCGCCCAGCAGTGTCACGCGGCCTTGGGTCCACCAGGGAAGCGGATCCCGATCGCACTCCGGGTACTCAAAAAAACGCGGCGTAGCCCGGATCAGCGCCTCGACCTCGAGAAAGGGCAACCGCAGGCGCGTCGCGAAGGGAAGCACCTCCTCAAGCTTGCCGGGGCGAGACCAGTTTTCACGCTGGGGCGGCGGTGATGCGCCATTCGCCACCTTGCCGTTCATCACCCAGTTGGTCAGCCGCGTTCCCGCCGATCCGCCCTCGGCGATCGGATAGACGGTCAGCTTGGCCATCTGGTCGGCGGCGATCAGCATGACATTGCCGCCCTCGAAGACCGGCCAATCCACTACTCCCCGCCATAGCTGACTGCCTTGCCAGCAGATGCCGCCGTCCGCCGGATGCAGCAGGGCGCGTAACGCCGAGTGGATGCCATCAGCACCTACCAGCGCGTCGCCACGCTCCTCTGCTTCGGTGCCGTCGGCCAGCGTGAAGCGTGCCGTGACGCCGTCGTTATCTTGACTGAAATCCTGCAGGCGATGGCCGTTGCGCAAACTGCCGTTTGGCAAGCGGGCCTGCGCCGTTCCCCACAGAATGCGGTGCAACCTGCCACGATGGATAGAGAGCTGGGGCATATCGTGCCCGGCCCAGAGGCCACACGCGCTAGTCCATATCTGTTGTCCGAGATGATTCACATACCGCAGTTCGCGGGTGCGGATGGCGATATCGTCGAGGTCTCCTAACAAGCCGAGCGACATGAGCACGCGGGTGCTGTGCGGGAGGATGTTGATACCCACGCCGAGCTCCCCGACTTCCGTAGCCGCCTCGAAGACAGCGCAAGGAACGCCCAACTGATGCAGCGACAATGCCAGCGTCAGTCCGCCGATCCCTCCTCCCGCAATAAGAACGTGCCGGCTGAGAGATCCATCCTGGCACTTGTTTTGCAGGCTGCTGGTCGATGGCGAATGATTCTTGTTCATCGGCATCGTCTTTCACTACAGAACTTGCCGAGCTGTCGCAGCTCGGCCGCCGCGAGCGTATCGCGGAAGCAGCAGTTCGATTGCCGACATTGACATCTGATTTAGTCGCGGCCGGCCTCTAGGATGGCCCTCGCTATCCGGTCCGGATGTGTGAAGCATATTTCATGAGACCCCGGAATCTGGATGAGGCGGAAGAGTCCAAGCTTCTCCGAAAGTCTCGGATGCCATGGATGGCTGTGCGACCCCGCAATATCCTCGGTACAGTTGATGTAGGACTTTCCAACGTCCATGTCGGCCGGATTGGTGGATAGACGGATCTTGTCCCTGAAGGTTTGCATCGGGTGCGGATTGAGCATGTTGTAGGCTTTTTGCGCTGTCTCAAGGTCACCATCATTGATGAAAGCTTCACGAAACACAGCGAACGGCAATAGGACCGAGCCATCATTCCGTTCTGCTGCGAGCGCCTCCATCGCGGCGACATGATGTGGTAAAGTCATATCGAGGACGGACTCTCCATTGTTGGGAACGTAGGCATTCCAATAGACCAGGCGCCGGATCCGGTGTAGGATGCGATCGGCCACTCCCGTGATCACCATCCCACCGTAGCTGTGCCCGACGAGTATTGTATCCTCACTGCCGATCTCTTCCAGATATTCGACGATGGATTCTATGGCTTCTGACAAGCCGACCGTCTTCGAGTTACCCGGTCGATTGCCTTTTATTGTGGGGGTATGGACATCATGTCCCATGGCCTGAATCAGGGAAGCCACAGTTTGGAGGGTGGCACCTGAGTGCCAGGCGCCATGTATAAGCACGTAGTTCGCCATGCAGTTTGCCTTTTCACGATCAAATACTTTTTGCACGCCACACCAGTTTGATCGCATTCCGAGGAGAACGATCAACCGTTCAAGGATCGATGGTTACGGTGGATCAGCATCGACCGGTGCTACCGATCACCAAATAGGGCGACGCCTGATCTGGAACAGAACCAAGATTAGCGAATCTCGATGTACCGTTGAGCGATGGTTGCTTCGTATCTACGTTCATTCGCATTGGAATGGCCCTTCTCGAGCTTTCCGCAGAAGCTCAACTGGTTGGACGACGCGGCCACTGATGCTCCGCGTGGCGTTGGCTTTCGAGATGCAATCACCAATCGTCCTGTGACGCCATTCAGTCGCGGAAAGATGGAAGCTGAACGCCTTTGCCGCAACACGTGAGCTCAGTTTCTCCAGGTTTCGTGATAAAAGGTAAAGCCGTAGCCGCGTTCGCGATGTTTGCGGCGATATCACAATCGTTTGCCAGTGATCTTGCCGGTCAAGCCAGCGTCATCGACGGCGAGACGCTATAAATTCACCGGACACGCATACGCTATGAGGAATCGATGCGCCCGAGTCCGATCGGCTTTGCCGGACCAAAAGGTCTGACATCTCTTCAAATCCTTCATTTGGATATCGGAGACCAGATCGCCGATGTGCCGCCCCAAATCGGTGCTGCCGTGGCAAATGTGACGACGCCCCCAGGCTGGCGACGCTCGCCAAGGCCGGTCAGGTCGGTACCGTGGCGGTGTGGCCGAGCGCGCCCAACCGAACCAGAAGTCTGCCAAACGAACGCGCCATGCCAGGCGCCGTGAACGAGAAAAGGCACGGTGTGCAGCATTCATCGTGATCTCTACCCCAATGGCGACGTGGTCAGTGGACATGCAAGCCTCGCGGCTTGTCGGCTCGCGGCTTCAGTTTTTGGTCTTATTTCTATCAGTGTGATGCGGCCGGGCTACACATCCGCTGTTTCGCGCGGTTGGGCCGACGCTCGGTGGATGATCCGGAGATGAGCCAACTCAGCCATAACAAGCGCAACGACTATTGACGCCGAACCGACCAGACTTAGATAGTGCACGTCGATAACGAGAATGGCGATGCCGCCCAGCAAGCCTGAGCAGGCAAGCCCTGCATATAGTGCGGTGTTGTTGAGGGCCAGCAACAGGGGCGCGACGTGCGGCGCAAGCGTCACCAGCCGGTGTTGCTGCGGAACGTTCAGCCCCCAGCCGGAGATGCCCCAGATCGCGACGCTGACTAGTGCCGTCCCCATATGCGCGGAGGTCCACGGCAGAGCCGCGAAGTTGATCGCAGCGACGATAAGCGCGCCGTTGATGATCTCACGACTACCAAAACGGTCGACAAGCCTGCCTGACAGAAGATTGCCCGCGGTTGCCGCAACGCCCCAAAGAAACAGCATTCCGGCCAGAACACGGATGTCGCCCTTGGTGACGTGATCGAGCGTTAGCCCAATATAGGTGTAGACCATCAACAATCCGCCATAAGCAAACAGAGTGGTCAGCAATGTCAGAGCAATGCGACTATCATGGAGCGGACGGAGCCTTTCACGCAGGGTGATAGGCGGAGGCGTCGGGATGGCCCGAAGCATTAGTGAGACGCCGATCATCGCTATCAGGCCAAGCCCAGCGACGGACCAGAGTGTGCCACGCCACCCGCCCAGGCCTCCAATAAACGTGCCGATCGGCGCTCCCAGTGCGGTTGCACCGGCAAGTCCCGCTGTGACGATTGCAAGGGCGCGGCCCCTTTTTTCATGCGCAACAAGCGAGGCCGCTGCGCCGAGCGCTGTGGGGGCAAACATCGCTGCGCCGAGTCCGGCCAGCGCGCGGCTGATAAGGACGGTATTGAGGTCGGTCGCAACCGCGCTAAGCGCGTTGCCGACAACAAAGATTCCGAGCGCTGACAGTAGCAAGAATTTGCGTGACCATCCGCCCGCGACAGCGGCGACGACTGGGGCCAGAACTGCGAATGACAACGCGTAAATCGACACCATTTGTCCCGCAGCACTGGCGGAAGTGTTCAGTGAGGTCGAAATGCTTGGTAATATACCAGCGACAACAAAATTGTCCGTTCCTACAGCGAACATTCCAACGGCGAGAACAAGTAGTCGACGATCCATGGTTGGCCTTCTTAGTTTGTTAGCGCCTTGACATCCCGGCGCAGCGCCGATGCTTCTGGACGCGCTGCACACGTGGCAAACGGTTATGCTCGTGAGGCAGTTCAGAGGTTTGGACGGATACTCAGTGTTTCCAGTGGGAGCCCATAAAACTGTGGCACAGGCTTGCGCGCCGAAAGTTCGGTTCATCCAAAGCAACAATATCATCGTAGAAGGTGCCAAACGTGCTGTCGGGTCTATGCTTCACGCCCCGATGGAATTCCTCGATGATCTCGCGCTTGAAGTCTTTGCTACTTGGATAGGCGGCGGTCACTGCCTCGCGTTGCTCCCTCGGGAAATGGTCGGAGCCCCGGCCCACAACATCCATTTCATCTCCTTGCTGAAGCAGGGCGATCTCAGGATGCATGTATTCCGGGATGTCCAAAGTCGTGTGAAGGGCCACAGCGGTCCAAACTTTCTGGATATCTCTTTTGGAGATACTATAGTTCTGAAGAAATTCGCGCGCGGCATTCGCGCCGTCCACTTCAAAGGGAAGCTGGCTCTCCCGATAACTCTCGGTAAGACCGATGTCGTGGAACATAGCTGCTGTGTAGAGAAGTTCCGGATCAAACGTTAGGCGCTTCCGCCTCCCAATCAGTGCGCCCCAAAAATAAACCCGAGTGGAATGGTAAAACAGAAGGTCGCCCTCTGCGTTGCGAATGAGCTGCGTTACTTCGCGCGCCATTTTGCTGTCGGGAATCTTTACGCCGAAAATCTTTTTAGTCATCTGCGTTCTCCTCAGGAAGCATCGAGGCTCGGCCGAGCGGCGCCTTCCGCTTTGGACAATGATGCCACGAGAGATTGAAGCTGCATCGGAGCCGCTCAGGCCGGAGGTCATGGCGAGCAGATGCGCACGGTCCGAGCCATAAAGCAGCACCATGATTTGCAATTCTGAGTGTACCATCGCGCGATCGCCGCGCTCCCCATCGACCGCGTTTTATGGCGCGGCCGCCGCGGCTCAGCGCCGGGAATGGTTGAACAGACCTACGCGGGCTGCCTCACGCCGCCGCAGGAACCATCAACTGCATTATGCGATCACTGCCCCAGGATCCTGAGACTCTCCGTGCGCGTGTCGATCCGCGCGAACGACTGGGGTCAATGAGCGATGCACCCGCATGATAGCTCTGTAGATCGAGGACGCGCCTAACCGCATTGCGCGGCGCCTGCATCGTTCGCGCGCTCGTCTCACATTGATCCCGACCCGCGACCATACCAAACGCGCGTTCACGTCGGCCTTGTCTTTGGTCCTGCGAAGACCAGACGTTGGACTTTCTATTCAGTAGAGAGACAATTCGGCGCACGGACCCAGATACCCGATCGGCGCCGCCGCAGCAGCACAGCACGGTGCAATCAGAATTGGCAATCTTGGTACTGTCAAACGATCTGACGGGCCACATCTCTCTCCTTGATGGCGCTTCTGCATCGCGGCGCGGCGTTGAGATGTTTCCGGCTCCCGCTCCTGCCGAGAACCAGATCGGCTCTTACTGTTAGAGTTATCCAAACGAGAAACGCCATGCAGAGAGATATGGACGGTCAATGGATCAAATCAGCAACCGCTCGGAGATTGGAAGGTCACTCGGCTCCTCGACCACGCAACGATGGTGGAAGGTCTTGAGCACAGGCGCGGCTCTTGTAGCCCTATCGCTCGGATACTTCGCATCTTCTCGCTACAAAGATGATCAAGCGGCGCCGCGGCAAGCGGGAGCACTTCCGGTAACAGTAAGCGAACCCTTGCGGCGAGACGTAGAGTCCCGGCTCGGATTTCTTGGACAGTTCTCGGCCATCGACCGCGTGGAGTTGCGCGCTCAGGTTGGAGGTGTCCTCACCGAAATTCATTTCAAAGATGGGCAAATCGTACACAAGGGCGACCTGCTTTTCGTGATCGACCCGCGTCCATACGAAATCAGACTTGCGCAGGCGAATGCGCAGCTCCACGCCGCAGTGGCGCGCCTCGCACTGGCGAACAATCAGCTCTCACGCTCACAATCGCTCCGGCGCGATGACTTTGCGACCCAAGAAACGGTCGACCAACGCACCAATGAGCAGCATGCCTCCGAGGCAGCGGTGGACGACGCCAGAGCCCGCATCCGAGATGCTCAGCTCGACCTCGAATACTGCCGGGTCGCGGCGCCTTTTACCGGACGAATCGGCGCCCGCCAGGTCTCAATCGGCGACCTGATCGCCGGCAGCCGAGCGGCCGTCAGCCCGACCACATTGCTCGCAACGCTGGTTTCGCTCGATCCGCTCTATCTCGATTTTGACATGAGTGAATCCGACTACCTGGCGTTTTCACGCGAACGTGCGCACATTGCCGGCCCACTCGCCGACACGATCGCGTTTGGCCTGAGCGACGAGACCAATTTAAAAAGGCACGGCACCCTCGATTTCGTCGACAACGCTCTTGATCGCTCGAGCGGAACGATCCACGCCCGAGCTACCGTGCCAAATCCGGATCTGTTTCTCGCGCCTGGTCAATTCGCGCGGCTTCGTGTGGCTGTTGCGGCGCCGACGCCGGCTCTCCTGCTGCCCGACTCGGCGCTGGTGCTCGATCAGTCGCAACATCTGGCCATGACGGTTTCTCCGGACGCGACCGTGGTACCGAAGATTGTGCAACCGGGAGATCTTAGAGGCGGCCTCCGGGTGATCCGATCGGGCCTTGAACCGAACGACCGGGTCGTCATCGACGGACTGGTGCGGGCTAGGCCAGGCACGAAAGTCGTGCCGCAGCATGGTGCGATCCATTACGACCCAGCCGCCGATGGCCAAGACTGAGCAAAAGCTGCGACTGGAACGATCCCATGCGCCTCGCACACATTTTCATCGATAGGCCCATATTCGCGACCGTACTGAGCGTCTTCGTCAGTTTGATCGGGCTTGGCGCGCTCGCCATTTTGCCTGTCGCTCAATATCCGGAGATCGTGCCTCCCACGGTTCAGGTAACGACCACCTATCCGGGCGCTTCCGCGGAGACGGTCTCGCGGACCGTTGCGACGCCGCTTGAGCAACAAATCAACGGCGTCGAGAACATGCTCTACTTGACTAGCCAATCGACCGGTGACGGCAAACTCACCGTAACCGTGACGTTCCGGATTGGGACCGACCTCAACGTCGCGCAGATGCTGACGCAAAATCGCGTTCAGGACACCCTCCCTCGGTTGCCGGAAGACGTCCAACGACTTGGGGTGCAGGTGAGAAAGGCGACGCCCAACATTCTTTTGGCAGTTCACCTCTATTCGCCGGACAGTTCGCGTGACACCCTGTATTTGTCGAACTATGCGACGCTGCACGTAAAGGACGTGCTGGCGCGGCTACCCGGCGTGGGCGACGTGCAATTCCACGGCGCGCGCGAATACGCGATGCGCATTTGGCTCGATCCGGACAAGGTCGCGGTTCACAATTTGAGCGCGGGCGAAGTCCTTGCGGCTCTGCGAGCGCAGAACATTCAGGTCTCGGCCGGCATCCTCAACCAGCCGCCGGTCGCCTCAGACCAGGCGTATCAGCTCAACGTGCAGACGCTAGGGCGGCTCGCTACGCCGGAGCAATTCGGCGCCATTGTGCTCAAAGCTGATCATGAGGGGCGCGTTACCCGCATCCGCGACGTAGGCCGTGTTGAAGTCGGTGCGGCGGACTATGGCTCTACGGCCTTCTTGGACCGCGGACCGGGCCTGCCGCTGCTCATTTTCGCCCAGCCTGGCGCCAATTCTCTGACGGTGGAGCACGAGGTCCTATCGAGCATGGAGACGCTTTCGAAGGAGTTTCCGCCCGGCGTCGCCTATAAAGTTATCTACGATCCGACCATATTTGTCGGCAAATCCGTCGACGAAGTCATCACCACCATCTTCGTTGCGATCCTCTTGGTTGTAGGCGTGGTCTTCCTCTTTCTCCAGAGCTGGCGAGCCGCGATTATTCCGGTGATTGCGATCCCGGTGTCTCTCGTCGGCACCTTCACGGTTCTCTACGCGGTTGGGATCTCCCTCAACAATCTTTCGCTGTTCGGGCTGGTGCTTGCGGTTGGCATCGTCGTCGACGACGCCATTGTTGTGGTCGAAAACGTTGAAAGGAATCTGGAACGCGGGATGACGCCTGCAAAGGCAGCCTATGTCACGATGGACGAGGTGGGCGGCGCGTTGATTTCAATTGCACTGACACTTTGCGCCGTGTTCGTGCCGTCAGCATTCCTGTCGGGCATTTCCGGCCTGTTCTTCCGCCAGTTTGCGGTGACGATCGCCGCGTCGACGTTGATCTCCTGCTTCGTCTCACTGACCTTGAGCCCAGCGCTCTGCGCGGTTCTGTTTAAGGCGCACGAGCCGGGCCAAAAGATTCGTCCGTCCGGCATTCGCCGCTTGGTGCGGGCAGGATTTGACATGTTCAATTTTGGATTCGAGTGGCTATCGACGAGGTATGGGCGCGTGACGGGTCGCCTCGTCCAAGTGACCAGCGTAGTATTGTTGGCTTATGCTGCGCTGATCGGTATCGCCGGCGTCCAGTTTGCCCGTGCGCCGACGGGGTTCATTCCGGAGCAAGATCAAGGCTATCTCATTTCCGTCGTGCAACTACCGCCGGGTGCGACGCTGGATCGCACCGAAGCTGTCCTTAAGAAGGCGATCGACATCATCTTGACAACGCCAGGCATCGAACATGTCGCGCCTTTTGCCGGGCTGGACGCGACGACCTTCACCGTTGCCTCAAATGCCGGGACGATTTTTTCGGGGTTGCCGTCCCTATATAGCCATCATGTCGATGGCGTCACTGCGAGGACCGTTCTGGACGACCTGCGCAAACGCCTTTCTGCGATACAGGACGCCTATGTACTGACCATCCCGCCGCCTCCGGTACAGGGCCTCGGCACCGCCGGCGGTTTCAAGATGATGCTTCAGGATCGCGCGGGACTCGGTTCTGACGCGCTCGCCCGCGCGGCGCAGGCGCTCGTCGGGGCGGCCAACAAGGATCCCTGCTTCGCAGGGGTCTTTACCTTGTTCGGCACCGGCGCCCCGTCGATTTACGCGGATATCGATCGCGAGAGAGCCGAGAAAGTCGGCCTGACCCCGACGGACGTGTTTTCGACGCTGCAAGTTTATCTCGGTTCTCAGTACGTCAACGACTTCAATTATCTTGGCAGAACATATGAGGTGATTGCGCAGGCCGACGGAAGCTTCAGACGAGATCCGCAGGATATCGCACGGCTCAAAGCGCGGAACACGTCGGGCGAAATGGTACCCATTGGGACGGTGGCTAGATTCAAATACGAGAACGTTCCGTACCGAGTGCCGCGGTACAATCTTTTTCCCGCGGCCGAAATCATGGGAGTAGCCGGGCCGGGCGTGGCGACAGGCACGGCGCTGCAAAGGATGGAAGAGCTTGCGCGGCAGGTTCTGCCGCCCGGCGTCGGGTTCGAGTGGACCGAACTGGCCTTCCAGCAACAGCAACCTGGAACGTCATCTCTGCTCATTTTCGGTGCGGCAGCCCTGTTTGTCTTTCTGGTGCTGGCGGCTCAATATGAGAACTGGAAATTGCCACTCGCAGTGGTCATGATCGTGCCAATGTGCCTGCTCGCATCAGTTACAGGCTTGGCAGCACGTGGCTTGCCCATCGACATCCTGGCGCAGATCGGTTTCGTTGTTTTGGTGGGCCTCGCGGCCAAGAACGCGATTCTGATCGTAGAATTTGCACGACAGGCCGAAGAGCACGGTGCCACCCCAGGTGACGCGGCGGTCGGCGCCGCGCGGACCAGGCTCCGGCCTATTCTTATGACATCGCTCGCATTTATTCTCGGCGTCGCTCCGCTCGTTGTTGCGACCGGCGCAGGCGCAGAGATGCGGCAGTCGTTAGGGACCGCCGTTTTCTCGGGCATGCTGGGCGTAACGGGGTTCGGTCTTCTCTTTACGCCGGTATTCTACACCGTGGTTCGCGGGTCTGGTCGAAAAGCAAGCCAACCGGCGGACGTCGTCCGTGCGCCAAAGTGAAACGTGGTGTTTTTCGTCGCCTTACTTCCGTTCGGTACCCTAAGTATCAGCTTACTTTCGCTCGGACGAGATCCAGCCGCAGGAAGCGCACCCAAGCGGGCGCGGAAGTTTCGGGCAAATGGACTGTTGACATGGAAGCTGTGCCGCATGATCCAAATGGAGCGCCCTCATGAAATGGCCAGATGTTGTTGCTCGCGCTACGAGGACCTTCTGAAGACCTGTTGATGAAGAAGCAGGTCAACACGTTCGTCCCGTAGCCCCTAGAGGGGCCCAGCAAATCAATAAGCGATCGACCGCGAACGTTCATCTGGCCGGGATTGAACCAGCACTCCGAAGAAGGGGTTTTAACCGCGTACGTCTACCTGTTTTCGCAGGCCAATGATGGTGCGGAGCGCGATGAGTCTGATGAAATCCTGCCAGCGCGCGAGCCGACTGCGGCTGAGCAGAAGCGGCCCGGCCCAAGGTCGATTGTTTGAGCCGCTCAGATTGCGCAGTCGATCAGCTTCTTCAGCAGCCGCTTAAGCTCGCTGACTGAACTAGTGCCGCATCTCTGCACGATCTGCGCTTCCTGACTCATCGCCAGCAAATCGAGTTGGTGACATAGGATCCTGCCGCGGTCGGAGCAGAACATCAGCACTTTTCGACGATCATTGGGATCCGAGGCCCGACACACCAGAGTATCCGATACCATGCGGTCGATGATTTTCGTCAGCGTTGGATGATTGAGCAGCACAACTTCGGCAAGGTCGCTCATAGAGCGTCCGTTTCCGTCCGAAAGCACCTTCAGAATGCACCATTGCTCAACAAGCATACCTTCGTTGGCAAGGCGTGATTTAAGCTGCCGGTTGATTGCCCGATTGGCTTGCGCGAGCCGATAGACGAGATATTCCGTGATGGGGGTTTCCTGACCGGACTGCTTGGCCATCGGGGCGAAAATTTTCAAGCCTTTAATTCGACCGGAACACGAGAGTTGGCGCGCCATGGGAAGCCATGCATCGTCCGATCACCACACCTTCCGCTCTCGGTGCGCCGACTGGCGCGCCCGGGGCGCTGCCGAGATAGATGACCAACCGAACCGGCAGCCCTTTCATTCTCGATATGCAGCGAGAGAATGGATGCTGTACGGGCGTCATTCACCGGATCAAATCGTCAAATGACTCAACTGCTCCACGGAGCATCATGGATGCGAGCGCATACGCTTGGCTTACGGAATGTAGGATCACGATGTTCGATAAATTCGAAATTGACGGTACCGAACGTCGTTCTAGGCTTCCTTAAGGCCGAGCAAGTCTGAACTTCAATAAACTCTCTCTTGAAATCGCCGCGAGGAAAGGCGGCGATCACCTGGTCCCGTTGCTCTGGCGTGTACTCGTCATATCCTCTGCCGTTGAGGACGCCCGCGTTGGTAAGAGCGATTTCTGGTCGCATGTACTCGGGGATGCCGGGTGTCGTATGCAGGGCGATCGCCTCCCACACCAGATCCGCCTTCGGTTTTGGGATGCCATGGCTCCGGAGAAATTCGCGCGCCGCATCGGCGCCGTCGACTTCAAAGCGCTTATCCTGGGTTTGGTAAGCATCGGCAAGACCCAAGTCATGAAACAGCGCGGCGATGTACAGCAGTTCAGAGTCGAACTTTAGGTTCTGGCGGATTCCCTTCATCGCACCGAACACAAACACGCGAACCGAGTGGTTGAACAGCATCTCGGTTTCATGTTGCCGTACGAGTTCGGCGGCTTCGCGCGCGATCTTGCTATCGGGGATCTTAACGTCAAAAGCAAAATCAGCCATTATCGAACTCCTATCTTCGTTGCTGCGATCTGCGCTGTCTGGGTTGACTGGGCTCCCACGACGCTGATTCATCGGCCATCGCTGCTACTGGCGAATAGATGCGTTGCGCTTGTTTACTGAACAGTACCAAGTTTGCCGATTCGGACTGTACCATCCTGGGATGGTTGCTTTTCCCGTGCACTTGGTGCGCTCGCGCGGACTTGCCTAAAGATTGATGCTGTCGCGTTTTTCGCGACGTTGCCGTTTCACAGTGAATTCCTCGGTCGCGAATTCCACGCGCTTTACGCGATGCACCTCTATACTTTCGGGCACGATGCGAAGACTAGCTTCGCGCCAATCGACGTCCCGCGGGTCAAGAGGCATTGCTTCCGCAATTGCAGTGAAGTCCAGGCGTTCCGGCTCTCGTTTGCTCTTTTGAACCTCCTTATGCAACGGTGAAATTTTCTCAACCACCTCGTAATCTTCTACCCAGCCATCCTCTGCCCAATAGCCCGTGCTCGCGCTAATCTCTGTTCCCTCCGGAACACTCAGGGCCTCGACACGGGCTGCCTTGTGAAAAAGAGTGACGTAAAGATCGTTTCCGATGGGCTGCACTGATGGAGAAATGATGCCGTCAATCGGCACCGAAGCTTCGGTCGCTAGAAAATCGGCTACAGCCTGCGTTGCGAGGCATTCAAACGGATCATCATCGGACATTACCGGCCGCACGATACGCCCACTCAGCAACCGCAGGAACACGGCGCCTTCCATCCTCCCAGCTAACCCGAAATCAGCAAGGCTTTCGGTGACCCGAACGTCACTGAGGGCGGTCAAATCGAGTAGTCGCAGCTTTCTGATGATCTCGAATTGGGCCACCGCGATTTGGCTACCAAGAGGTGGGCGCACCTCGGCAATAGCCGCTTTCTGATTGCTTGCGCCGTAGAAAACCGAGCTATTACGCGCGTTCATGCGACCGGCCGCCGCAAAAGGTGCTGGCGGCGCGCTGAGGTGGACGTCCGGCCTGCCGAGCGCAGCTTCGAGTCTCTCGTCTGATTGAAAGACCCTAGCGCGATAGAGGGTATGAAAATCCGTTCCCGGACCCGCATCCACCACGAGTGGACGGCCGTCGCGCGTTTGCAATTCGCCAATACCCTCGAAGATTAATGCGAGATGATTTGCTGCCGTCCGATTGAAAAAGCGCGTCTCGGCTTTGAGTGAATTCCCGAAGTTGCGCCAATCCGTACCTTGAGTCACTTAGCGTTCTCCTTGTGAGGCACCAAGCCTCGGCTGAGAAGGCCTTCTGCCTTGGACAACTCTGCCACAAAAGATTGAGTTGCATCGAAGCCGCTCAGGCCGTTGGTCATAGCGACTAGATCGGTTTGCCCTGATCATAAAACAGTACCAAGATTGCCAATTTTAACGGTACCATCGCGCCATGGCTGCCCTCCCCATCCAACTTGATCGTGACAGACGGACCCCGCTGGCTGCCCAGATCTATTGCGCGATCCGAGACGGCATCGAGAACGGGCGGCTCGCCTCCGGCGCGCGCTTGCCCTCCTGGCGCGATCTGGCCGCTCAGCTCGGCGTCTCCCGCGGCACCGTGCGTGTGGCCTACGAACGTCTCATCACGGAGCAATTCGCGATCGGTCTCGGGCCGGCAGGCACTCGTGTGGCCGAGCGCCCGTCCCGATCCTCAATGCCCGACGGGTCGCAGGAGGCCCCGCTTCTACCGGACCTGTTCTACGAGTTTGGAAGCGCACCGCGGGCATTTCAGATGGGCGTCCCCTCTCAGGACGCCTTCCCGTTCAAGCTGTGGTCGCGCATCCTGACTCGTCAGACCCGACTGGTTGCGGCAGCGCCGGTGACGTATCCGGATCCGCGTGGCGATCCGGAGCTGCGCAAGCAGGTCGCGGCTTACTTGGGGCTGGCCCGCGGCATTCGGTGCAGTGCCTCCCAGGTGCTCATAACGGGCGGATTCTCCGGCGCGCTCGGCCTGGCGATCCAAGGGCTTCAGCTTGGAAGGACGGGAGCTTGGATCGAGGATCCCGGCTTTCCGCTCACTCGCACTGCGCTGGTCCTGGCTGGCATGTCTGTGGCAGCTGTCCCGGTCGATGCGGAAGGACTGGATGTTGCCGCTGGTGTTCAGACTGCACCGGGCGCGACACTGGCAGTCGTGACACCGGGCCAGCAGGCGCCGCTCGGAATGACGATGTCGCTGCAGCGACGGCTCGCGCTGATCGCGTGGGCTCGGCGGAGCGATGCCTGGATCATCGAGGACGATTACCTGAGCGAACTGCAACTGAAAGGACGGGCCGCTCCGGCTCTTGCATCCCTCGATCATGGGGGACGGGTGCTGCACATCGGCAGTTTCAGCAAGACGATCAGTCCGGCGCTGCGCCTTGGTTTCATGGTCGTGCCGCAGGAACTGAGTGGTCCATTCGGTGAGCTCGCCGCTTGCTTGGCGCCCGCGCCGGCTGCGGCCGTGCAGCGCGCGGTGGCGGAATTCCTGCGGGAAGGGTGTTATCTTCGCCATCTGCGCCGCACGAAGCGGCTTTACGCCGCCCGACGGGAGACCCTGCTTCGTTGCCTGGGAGAGATGGCGTCTGACCCGGTAGAGGTGCAAGCAACCGCCGGTCTGGCAGTGATTCTGTCACTTCCCGATCTTGCGTCAGACGTGGACATCGCTTCGCGCGCCCTACAGTTCGGCTTGGCGCCCGCACCGCTGTCCCCGTGGTACATGCAGCCTTCCCGACAGAAGGGATTATTGCTCGGCGTGACCAATCTCAATGAACGGCGGCTGCCCGCGGACTGTCGCCGGCTATTGGAGTTGGCGCGATAGCACTGCAACTGAACATCGATGCCAACTCTCTTGACGGTACATTGAGAGTTGCCAATCTTGACGCGGATCCACCGCCACCATCGATCCGGACAATGTCTCTTCTGCGCAATCGTTCCGCTTTCGACTGCCCAACCCGCTACCTGGACGGCTAAGGAAAGTCGAACCTGTTAGGGAGGACGTGATGCGAACTTTCTCGGCATTGGCACTATTCGGTGCAGCACTTGTGTTAGCAGCGGTCGAAGTGTCGGCTGCAGGTGCACAGGAGGACGAAACCGTAAAGCCGGTCTTTCAGCATGCGATTCCAAATATCCCCGGCAAGAATTTGGTCGCCGTTGTCGTGAGCTACCCACCGGGCGGAAAATCCGTGCCGCATCGCCACGCGAAGTCGGCCTTCATCTACGCTTATGTGCTCACCGGCGCCATTCGAAGCGTGGTGGGGAACGAGCCCGCCAAGGTCTACCAGGCGGGCGAGAGCTTCCACGAGGAACCCGGAGCGCATCATAGGGTCAGCGAGAATGCCAGCGCGACCGAACCTGCCACCCTTTTGGCCGTGTTCATCGTCGATGCCGCGGACGAGCCATTGACGATACCGGACTAGAGTTCAGAGTCGCGACAAAGCCTGCGAAGCCGATCATCCTCGTAGGATGTTCGTGGCTTGCGGGAAACGGTCAAGCGCAGGTGCAGTGTTTGATCTCGGCGAGGACCAGAAACTGACTCATGTCCTAGCAAGGAGCCCAGCATGGCAAATACTCCTGTCGGCAATTCGACCCAAGGCCTAGCTCCCCCCACCATGTTGGCGTGGCGAGTACACGAATTCGGACCGCCGGAAGCGATGATTCTGGAGAAGGTGCCCAGGCCGGTTCCTGGCCCGGGTGAAGTCCTGATCGAAGTTCACGCTGCGGGAGTTGGTCCCTGGGACGGCTGGATCAGGGCCGGCAAAAGTGCGTTGCCGCAGCCTCTTCCGCTTACGCTGGGCTCTGATCTGTCCGGAACAGTCGCGGCTCTGGGCTCGGGTGTTTCCGATATCGCTCTTGGAGAGCAGGTTTTCGGTGTGACCAATAGCCAATTCGTTGGCGCCTACGCAGAGTACGCGGTGGCCTCTGCTGGGATGCTCGCGAAGAAGCCAAGCTCGCTGACCTACGCGGAAGCGGCTTCAGTTCCCGTTGTCGCAGTCACGGCGTGGCAGGCTCTATTCGATCATGCGCGCCTCCAAGCGGGTCAGACGGTCGTCATTCACGGAGCTGGGGGAAACGTCGGCGCCTACGCGGTTCAGCTCGCTCGTCACGCTCGGCTGCGCTCCATCGCGACGGCGGGGACCAAAGACATCGAGTATGTACGGTCTCTCGGTGCGGACAAGGTATTGGACTATCATGCCCAACGTTTCGAAGATGTGGTGAAGGATGCCGACGCGGTACTCGATCTGGTTGGAGGCGAGACGCAAGAACGTTCATTTCAGGTCCTTCGCCGGGGCGGCAAGCTGATTTCTGCGGTGTCCCAGCCTGACCAAGCCCGCGCAAAACACCACGCTGTCACCGCAGCGTTTTTTCTCGTAGAGGTGACCACCGAGCGGTTGCGCGGCATTGCCGACCTTATCGATCGCGGTGAACTGAAAACCCATGTCGGTATGGTTCTTCCTTTTGCCGGTGCGCGAGACGCTCACATGATGTTGGAAGGTCAGTTACGGCCGCCAAAAGGGAAGATCATCCTCAACGTAGAAGCGGCAGGCGACGTCCCCGCGTCCGCTTGAATTTGGCTTAACATGAGCTTGACCGGCAAGCAGGCGTGAAGGCCGCCGGGGGGCCCCACGCAGGTCGGGAATACACGTCCCAAGGAGCGCGGATCCGAACGTCACGCACTTCGTCTGTCAGGATCAAAGCATCGCCTCGGATAGATTGGCGCGACGACTGCGTTCGGCAGTAGTCCAAGCAAGCCATAAGCGAGATGCGGTTTAATATCGGCTTGATGCCGCTTCTTTTTGAACGAAGCTAAGCTAACTCGCTGCGGTGTGGCAGTGACCGTTTCGCTTCCCGCGTTTTGCGTCGGACGTGGATCTCGCGTCCCGCGCCGGTGCTCCTGTCACCATGGCACATGCAGCCGCCCCGGCAACAGGGATTGCTGCTCGGCGCGAAATGCGCCGATATTTTCGTCCCTGCCTAATCATCGCCTTTCTGCAGCACAGAACGCAGACTTTGAGCTAGCTCGGATCGGCTGAACGGCTTTTGAATAATTGGAAACTCTTCGACCGCTGCGTGACGATCGAGCACATCTTCCGCGTAGCCCGAAGTAAGCAGTACCTTGATCTCGCTGCTCCGTCGCTTTGCTTCGCGGGCGAGTTCAACACCATTCGGCCCGTTCGGCATTACGATATCGCTGAAGAGTAGGTCAAATTCCTGGCCACTCTCGATAATCCGTATGGCTTCGGTGCTATTCCGGGCACAGAGAACCCGATAGCCGAAGGTGGTCAGCGTTGCTGATGTGACCTCCAATAGATCGTCATCGTCGTCGACCAAGAGAATTCGCTCGGAGCCTCCGCGCACGCGTTGAGATTGATCGGTTTCCACCTCGGCATGATGCACTTGTGGGGCTTTCGGCAGGTACAGCGCGATCGTGGTGCCGACATTGGGCGCGCTTTCGACGGTAACATACCCGTTGGATTGCCGGACAAAGCCATAGACCATGCTAAGACCGAGGCCGGTGCCTTTGCCGACTTCCTTGGTCGTAAAGAAAGGCTCAAAAATCCGGTCCCGAATTTCGGGAGCCATCCCGTGGCCAGTGTCGGCCACCGCCAGCCTCACATATGGTCCGGGTGGGCACCCGGCTACGGCTCCCTCATCGAGGAGAACGTTCCGCGTCTCGATCTCGAGCACGCCGCCACCCGGCATCGCATCGCGACTGTTTAGCGCCAGATTGAGGAGGGCTGTCTCCAGCAGGGACGGATCGACCTGGCACAGCCATAACTGTTTATCAGTCCGCATTCTGACCTCGCATCCTCCTCCGACCGCTTGACGGACGAGCCCCTGGAATTCGGAGATCAGCTCGTTCGCGTTGACCAGTTTGGGGTTGAGTTTTTGCCGGCGGGAGAAGGCGAGGAGCTGTGCGGTGAGCTTCGCTCCCCGATCAGTGGCGCGCCGCGCGGTTGCGGCGAACCGACGGATATTGCCGTCATCCGCCGCGCCCTCGATGAGCTCGAGGCTTCCCGAAACGACGGCAAGCAGGTTGTTGAAGTCATGAGCAACGCCGCCCGTGAGTTGTCCGACAGACTCCATCTTCTGACTCTGATGAAGTTGCTCCTCAATGAGCTGACGCGCTTCCGCAGCATGCTTCTCCTCCGTGATATCTCGGAAGAAGATCGCGAGACCCTCGCCCGAAGGGAACGCGTTGATTGCATACCAGAGGCCACGCCGAGAGCAATGTACTTCGAACGAAACCGGATGGCGGCCCGACATGGCTTCTCGAAACTGGCTGAGGATTTCCGTGTTGGAGGCATCCAGAAGGACCCCATGTAAGTTTATGCCAATGAGTTCTCGCCCTTCGGCGATCTGCGTCCAGGCTCTTTGGTTGAAGAAGCTGACGCGCCAGTCGCGATCGATGATGACGACGCTGTCACTCGTGCTTTCGAAGACCGTCGTGAGCCGGGCCGCGGCGTCCTCAGCTCTCTCCTTCGCGTCTGACAATTCCCGCTCACGACGTTGCAGCGCGTCGGCCATGGTATTGAAAGCGTTGGCGACCCGCGCGATTTCGGACTTGTCGCGGATGTTCACGCGGCGGGCGTAGTCGCCGAGCCGCCATTGGTTCGCGGCGTCCACCAATAATCCAAACGGGCGATGAATGAACTGCCGGGCCCCAAGCAGGGTCAGAACTAACACCATCACCGCACTTAAGGTGATGAGCAGGATATCGTGTCGCGTGCGACGCTGGATCTCGGCAAACGCCTTCATCTTGTCGAGGCCAAAGCTGACGCGCAGTCCTTCGGAATCGGGCCCGAGAGCGGACAAGCCAACAATCCGCTCGACGCCATCGACGTCAATCAAATCCGCGGTGGGACCGTGGCCCAGCATCGGTTCTTTCTTGCCAACAAACTTTCCGTTATCGGGATAACGGGCAAGGTATGTGCCGTTGCGATCGGTGACGGCCAGCGCATCTCCCGCTGGAACATCCATCTGTGCAATGTAGTCTGCCAGCCAATCAAGGCCGAGCGGCGCGATAACAACGCCGCCTATTCGACCGTCATCTCCATAGAAGGGCAGCGCAAAATGAATGAGCTTCCGGTGAATTGAAAGACCGGTCGAGAATTCTCCGACAGTAAACGCACCGGTCTTCAACGCGTCCGCGAAGTAGGACCGCCCGGAGACATTGACCGGCTTGCGATCACGGTCTGTATCGCAGAACGGTTGGCCATTCTGGTCGGTGACCAGGAAAGTGAGGAACGCCGGAAACCGCGATTTCATCCCTCCCAGCGCCGCATTGCATGCTTTGCTGTCCTTCGCCTTGATCGCGGGAAGTTCCGACAGCGCAATTAGCACTTGCCGAATGCCCTGAACGATCTGCAGCTGCTCTTTGGCAGCGAGCCGAGCCAGGTTGAGCGCCTGGTTCTGTACTTCGAGCTGGCGCGCGCGGCGCAGCTCAACTTCATTGTACGCCTGGATCGCGATCGCGGGCAACAATGCGACCGTAAGAAGCGTCCATAGGCGCGAAAAGATTGTCATTCGAGGACATCCTGATGATAGCCAGCATGCGGACGCCCCATAGGCCATGCTGCGAATTGGTCTGCACATCTCGACAGTTCGAAACACTCGCCTGCGAGAGGTTCAGGACTGGTGTACCCCGGGCTCAGTAGCACCGGCACCTGGAGGAAATTTTTGGTTACGATGCCAAGCATGTGGGTATATCTGCGGCGAGACCGGATGGAACGGTTGCCGACAAGTTGATGTGGATGCGGAGCGTCCTGCAGGTGGCCTGACGCGCCATCGCGCTGGAAAGTGGGTGCGCCGGAGTCGCCGAGTTGGACAATGTAACGCGTGCAGTTCATCAGCTCCGCCCGCGCGCTTGATACGATCGGGACCGAACCGGTGCCCTTCGGCTTGCCGGAGAAGCCGGAGCCGGGAGTCGAAGCCATGACGTCGTGGACTGCGTCCTCCGCCAGTCCGCCATGGCGCGTCGGATCCTAAGCGGGCCGACAGTTTTAAGCAGTTCGAACACCGAGCCGTCCAGGCCATCAATCATCGTCGTGAATTGCGGAAGGGCGCCGAGCCTGGCCTCGGCTTTTCGCCGGCCGGTAATCCGTGCCCGAGTGGCGCATCAGCTCGCGAAACGTGGCGAGCTGCACAGCCTGCGATCCACAATCGGCCGTCTCCGAGTCAGAAAACGCGTGATCTGATTGCAGTCGAGCCTTGCAGACTTGGTCTTGCTTGCATTGCGGCCGGTAGGATGGCGGGAGCCCGGCGTTTCCCAGAAACTCTCGCCGGCGCGCTAGATCCGCCTGGATCCCCATTCAGCTCGGACTCGATTTCTCGCGACAGGATCTAGGCGAATATCAGTGCCGATCTAGCGTGTGTATGGGAAGAGGACGCTCCGCCCGGCTTATGGTCAACAACCACAGCGACCGGCGATTTTCCGGAAGTGTTGGATATAGCCTTTTGGAAGTGCGACGTTAGCGTTCCGCCGCCGCCGTGGGCAGCGGCAGGCATTGCACCGGCGATGGCGACAGACGCGATTGCTGCGTCGATGATAGATCGCATTTCCATGACAGCTTCTCCTTGCTGCGTCCCTTGCCGGGGATAAATGCCCTCGCTGTGATTCGGGAAAGCACCAAGAACGTACAAAAATCGTGTACCGTCGAGATGGTTGTGAGATTCACACCCCACTGGAGCAACGCCGCTCTTCTCAGCTTGCGGCGCGGGAATTGCTTTAATCCCGCGCCATCGCTGCCAACAAATCGCCCGCCGCAGTCGGTAGCCCTCCAACGCGCTACTGGGAGGATTGGTTCGACATGAGAGGTGGTCCGCTCACTCGGTCTTATCACCTGCTAAAGATCGATCTCGGGCCTGAGCGCGAATTACGGCGCGGACCGTTCCTAGAATTCGAAGTGGGATCCCGGCGACAATACGCACTAAGTCGACGTGGAGGGCATGCTTTCGATGTCTCGGTCGGCGCCCGACGAAACATTCGCTCTACTGGACCAACGGGCGCTGGATACCCCGATCGTAAGCCCGGCATGGACAATTGTCCGGAGTGGATCAAAACGAGAAGAACTCAGCACGCGCAAATCTGGTCCGCTATTGCCCCGCAAAGCGGACCTCAATTACAGGTGCCGCCGCTTCGCTGAAGGGCCATAGGACTAAACCGCTCGCGCGGTAGGGAACCGGCTGGCAGCGGTGTCCAGACGATAGCGGAACAGGGCGTCCTGCCTTGAGATTGAGGGGTTTCGACAACCTCACTCAAGGCAGGAGCATCCCCATGATCGACGAGG
>NZ_JCAMOT010000057.1:0-36693 GCF_059512425.1 Bradyrhizobium sp. Leo78 | reverse complement strand
CCCGGATGACCGGATGGCTGAAGACCGTTGTGAGAACCACGAACGCGAAGAGAGGCACGCCAAAGATCAAAAGCAGCTGCGCGCGTTGATCCGGCAGATAAGCGTCGAGAATCCACGTTGGGGCGCGCCGCGCATCCATGGCGAAGTTCTCAAGCTCGGGTTTGAGGTCGCTCAATCAAGCGTTGCCAAGTACATGATCAAGCGGCGAGGGCCGCCCAATCAGGGATGGCGGATTTTCTTGCGTAATCACGCGCCGGAAATTGCCGCCATGGATTTGTTAGTTGTTCCGACCATAGGCTTCGATCTGCTCTATGCCTTCGTCATCGTCCGACTGGCCCGCAGAGACCTGGTCTGGATCAACGTCACAAGTAATCCGACAGCCGAATGGGTTGCCCGCCAAATCACCGAGGCCTTTCCTTGGGGACGAGGCGCCGCCGGCTATTCGGCCGGACCCGCACGTCTCAGAGGGGCCAAGAGCCGATGTCAAGGCTCAGCCATCTGTGTCAAATGTGTCGAAGCGGCGCACATCTGAGTTTCAGAAGGCCGAGCTGGTTGCCTTTTGACATTGAATCAGCAGTCCCACGTAGGGACGCCACCGAAATGGGCGACGAGGAAGTCCACAAAACTCCGCACCTTCGCCGAGAGATGCCGGCCGGGCGGATACAGGGCGTAGAGCGATTGTTCCGGCGGCGGATAGTTGGGCAGCAGACGGCTAAGACGGCCTGATCGCAGGTCCTCACCGACCAGGAAGGTCGGAACGAGGATGATCCCCCCGCCGGCTATGGCGGTTGAGCGCAGCACGTCAGCATTATTCGCGAGATACTGGCCCGAGACCGGAACGACGACCTCGGTGCCCGTGGGATCGAGCAGGCGCCATTCGCCGCGGCTTTCGAAGTAGGTGTATTCCAGGCAATTGTGGCTTGCGAGTTCGTCGGGCGTCTGCGGCACGCCGTGACGCGCGAGGTATTCCGGCGCGGCGCAGACGGCAAGCCGGATCGGCGCGATCCGCCTGGCGATCAGGCTCGAGTCACGGAGACGTCCGATGCGTACGCCGACGTCAAACTCCCCCTCAAGCAGGTCCACTACCCGGTCGTTCACCAACATCTCAATCGAAACGTCGGGATAGAGCTTTAAGAATTCGGTCACGACCGGCGCAAGATGGAGCAGGCCGAACGAGACGGGAGCGTTGATCCGCAAGCGTCCGCGAGGCATCGTCTGGAGTGCGCCGGCCGCACTTCTCGCCTCCTCGACCGCATCAAGGATGCGCATGCATCGCTCGTAGAATCCAGTGCCGACCTCGGTGAGGCTCAAACGACGGGTCGTGCGATTGAGCAGGCGTGCGCCTAGCCAGCTCTCCAACTCCTGGATCTGCTTGGTCACCGACGCCTGGGACAGCTTCATCTCGCGCGCCGCGGCCGAGAAGCTGCCGGTCCCGACCACCTTCGTGAAGACAGCCATGCTCGCCATTCGATCCATGCGCGCCTCCCGCGATTTATCACGTTTGGTGAACAATCATATGCCGATCCGCCGGCTTATTGCAGGCGGTTGTCGTCAACATCTCCGCGTCATGAGCAATTGAGCGGGCAAGCCGTTCCGATCAGACGAGGAGAAGATCGATGACCACAGCAGTGAACACCGTTATCGTGGGCGGAGGACAGGCGGGCCTAGCCGTAAGCCACTATCTGAAGAGACGATCCCAGGACCATGTCGTCCTCGAACAGGCCGATCGGCCAGGCAACGCATGGCGCAACCATCGCTGGGATTCCTTTACGCTGAACACACCGCGGTGGCAGTCGCGTTTGCCCGGTGTCCTCTACGCGGAGGACGATTCTGACGGCTTCATGTCCCGCAACGAAGTCGTGATGTATTTTGAAGCACTCGCTCGACACCTTCCCGTGCGCTATGGCACGCGCGTCAATGGGATCGAGCGCGACGACGCAAGCGGTGAATATATCGTTCAGATGGAAGATGGCGAACCGATCAAGGCGCGCAATGTCGTCATGGCCACCGGCCTTTATCAAACGCCGAAGATCCCGAGCTTAAGCCGCGATTTTCCGCCCTGCATCAGGCAGCTTCATTCCGACGCCTATCGCAATCCAGAACAGCTTGTGCCCGGTGCCGTACTGGTGGTTGGTAGCGCGCAATCGGGCGCCCAGATCGCCGAAGAACTCTATGAATCCGGGCGAAAAGTCTACCTCGCGGTCGGCCGCGCGGGTCGGACCCCACGGCGCTACCGCGGAAAGGACGCGAACTGGTGGCTCGCTAGACTTGGCCAATACGATCGCAACGTGAGCGAACTGCCGTCGCCCGAGGCAAAGTTTGCCGGCAAGCCGCACATTTCGGGCACCAAGGGCGGCCATACGCTTAACCTCCATCAATTTGCGCGTGACGGTGTCGTGCTGCTTGGCCGCCTCCGGGGCATCGACGGTGGGGTCATCGAGCTCGCGCCCGACCTGCACGACAATCTAGCGGCGGCGGACCGCGCCGAAGCGGATTTTGCGAACGCCGTGGACGCCCATGTCGTCAGGACGGGAATGGCAGCGCCGGAAGAAAGGCTGCCGGTTCTTCGAGACGGTTTTGAGCAACCGGCGCTATCCCAGGTCGATCTGAGAGGTGCCGGCATCACCAACGTGATTTGGGCGACCGGCTATAGCTTCGACTTCTCGCTGATCAAATTGCCGGTCATCGAACCTGACGGATATCCTCGTCAGACGCGCGGGGTCACAGCCTATCCCGGACTTTTCTTTGTCGGACTTCCGTGGCTTCACACCGCGAAATCGGGCCTGATCTATGGCGTTGGCGAGGACGCCGCTTACATCGCCGATCAGATCACGGCACGGCGCCACTTCCGAAAGGATTCGGACACGACGACCGTGCCCGTACATCCGGTCAGCCCAAACTCCCTTCCCAAGATAATGAGAACAAGACGCGGGCTGGTCAATGCGTTCTGGTCGTCTGTGCTCGCGTTCGTCCTGGAAGGCTTTGCGGCGCACGCTGCCGGACTTCAATCGACCGATGCTTCTTCCAGCGTCGCTTGCAGCATCGAGCCTGGGCCGAACGAGGCGGCGTCTTCGTCGAGATAGCAATCCTCCTCCCGCTTTTTTGCCAATGGAGTGTGCAATGCAATGGAAACTATTTGTGGCCGCGGCCGTAGCGGTCTTGATCGACGTGTTGATGTCCTTGACAGTCGCGGCCGCTCAATCCGAAACGCCGATGCCGCCGCGCGTGGAGTTCGCGACTATTCCCGCCGGTCAGCTCTATTTGGGGATGATGGAGCAAGAAGTGACCCGCATCATGGGCGAGCCGACCCGGATCGCCGGCTGCGATAGCGGCGGGATCAATGTGCGCCAGCTTGAGTTTTCCGGAGTAATTCCTACCAAGGTTACGCTTTCGAAGGGGAAGGTGTCTCGTGTCGCACTCGATGTCTTTCAAGTCGAAAAGGGCGATCTGCCGCTCTTCAGTCGCAAAGCTTGGCCAGGCATGGCAAGTGGGGCCGTGCGGCGCGCACTCGGAGAGCCGAGTGACATCCGCCACTACACTTTTTTTGGCATCAAGCTGGATCAATGGCTGTACCATGGTACTGGCGAACCGGAAGTTAACATATTCTTCGCCGCGGACCGCGTCATCGCCAAGACGATTGGACGGCGTATTCCGCAAGACATTTTTCAAGTTCGCCTGCCGGCACCGCCTCAGCCGGAGGGGAAGACCGATGTGCGGGGACCGCAGGTAGGCATGTCGATGAGCGACGTCCAAGCGCTCTATGGCGAAGTAAAGTTTCGAGTCGATTACGTCTTCAAAGGTCAGCCTGCGGTACGAGTGGTGCTCGATACACGTGCAAAGAGCTCATTCGTCTCTCTCACATTCGTAAATGACAGGCTGATCGAAGCCGAAGACTTGGGCACCATTCGTAATTGGTCTGTCCTGGAAGGATGGTAGCGGCAGGCGCCAGGTCCGCTGTGGGGCAGCCACTGTCGCGGCGCTGGCCGATGGACGGCCGCGATGATCCCATTGCGTCGGGCGTGCGGGCGTGGATTGCGACCGGCCACACCGGACGCGAGCCAAGCCACTGGCGATCAAGATCGAGTTGCGCAGGATAATGCACGATCCCATCGCGAAAACCGGTGCTTGGGTGAAACAGATGCTGAAAGGGGATCTGAACTACTTCGCAGTCTCGGGTAACCTTCGTGACGTGCCATGTTCGCAACGAGTCCGACATGCCGGCGGCTCCCGCCAACGCCTCGCACGCGTCGAGCAGCCGATCGCGGACTGCCTCGAATTTAACTAAGCAAGTATCTGCTCCGGCTTCGGCGCGTGGCCCGTAGTGACACACGGATGAAACGCAAATCGGATCGATCGAGCGCGTCATGATTGACAAGCGATCCGAAAGGTCTCGTACGCGGTTCTGAGTTTGGGGGGCTTTCTCGGTATTGGGGACGATCATCATCCCCTCCCGTGGGAGTCGCTTAAGTACCGCAGCTGAAAGCGCCCCTAGGCCTTCAAAATGCCGATGCTAGGCTGGATGGTCAGGCGGTAGATGACGAGCGCGTGACCGTCGAAAACCTCCAGCGGGGTATCACACACCGGGCAGTGATACTCGCCCTCTGTTCCCTGCTTCGAGGATAGCTCGAGCCTGCGGAATCCAGCTCCGCACCGCGGACAAGTTGCGTCGCCTTTTTTCATGGCATGCCCAATCTCGTCTCGATGGAAACTGAGTTTAACGTGGATTGAATGACGGGCCAGGGCAATCGTTCCGCGCTCTCGGTCTTTTGAAGCTTATGATTTGGCTTCGAATCGTCATCTCGCTTTGTCTCGTTTGAGTATGCTCTTTTCGGAAAACCGGTACGCACCTCTCTGGATCATGCGCTACCTTGGGTCCGTGCAGGGGACCAAGAATGCAGCAATATCGCTGTCGTCTTGGTCCCACACCTCGAGGGTCGATCGGAAGCTATCGGCCAGATTTGGCTCGACATCGGCTTTTCCGGCGGTTGCCTCGATTTGCTTGCAAAAGCGACTGCGGCCGCTATCGTTCAGGCCCTTCATGTCCCTCGAACAGGATGCGCTGGGCTGCGCCTTCGAGGTCGTCATATTGGCCGCTCTTCAGCGTCCACATGAAGGAGGCGAGTCCGGCGAGACCGAGACCAATGGCGATCGGCACGAGAAAGAAGAAGTCGATCATTTCAATGCCTCGAGTATGAACGGCGCTTCCGCGCGGCGGACATTTCTTCGCTCGCGTCGTCTCGACACCCGGACATCGAGACGCAATGCATTGGCCACGACCGTGACCGATGACACTGACATCGCGACCGCCGCGAGCAGCGGCGTAACTCCGCCGAACACGGCGAGCGGGATCGCTACGATGTTATAGGCGATCGCAAGCGCGAAATTCTGCCGGACCAGCGCCCCGGCAGCCCGGGAAATCGCGATCGCTTGCGGAACGGACTGGAGGCTGTCGCGCAGGAAAACGAGGTCGGCGGCGTTGCGGCCGATATCCGAGGCCGACGCCGGTGCCATCGAGACGTCGGCCGCGCGCAGTGCGGGCGCATCATTCAGACCGTCGCCGACCATCAGTATCTTGTTGCCCGCCTGCTTCAGTGCTGAAATATGCCGGATCTTGTCTTCCGGTCGGGCATCCGCGGTCCAGGTCAGGCCGAGCCGCTTGGCGATGTCTCGTACGCGCTGGTCCCTATCGCCAGACAGGATTTCCACGAAAGCTCCTGATTTTTTCAGTTCGGCGACCGTTTCTTGTGCGCCCGGGCGCACTGTGTCGTCGAGGCAGAAATAGGTCATGCCTTTACCATTGATCGCCAGCGCGATGATCGCGTCGTGGTGTTTCTCGGAGGAACGTCGGTCCACAACTGCCCACTCCGGCCGTCCCAATCGATAGACGTCGGCGCCGCGCTGCGCTTCGAGGCCAAGGCCCGGATGCTCCGACACAGCATCGAAGGTGATCTGCCGGCGATCGTTCCTCAGGACGGCCAGCGCCTGCGAATAGGGATGGCGAGAATGCATGGCGAGCGCGGCGGCCAGGGCGAGCCTATCGGGTGCAGTGTCGCCCTTTGTCGTGAGCCGTGGCTGGCCGGCGGTCAATGTCCCTGTCTTGTCGAAGACCACAACGTCGACGTCGGCAAGCTTTTCCAGCGCGCCGCCGTCCTTGATCATGATGCCCTTGTCGAACAGCCGCCGGGCGGCGACGACATGGACCATCGGAACAGCAAGGCCGAGCGCGCAGGGGCAGGTGATAATCAGGACAGCGATCGCGATGGTGATGGCGCGGTGGGCGTCGCCGGAGGCGATCATCCAGCCGAGGAACGTCAGAAACGCCATGGAGTGAACGAGCGGCGCATAGAGTTGCGCGGCGCGGTCGGCGATCCGGCGATAGGTCGATCGGCCGGCTTCCGCCGCTTCCATCATCCGCGTTATCTCGGCGAGGAACGACTGATCGGCCGTCGCGGTCGCGACGATGGTCAGCGGCCCGGTCAGATTGAGGATGCCGGCCTGCAGTTCTGTGCCCTCGGCCGCGGGCTGCGGCGCGCTTTCACCCGACACCAGGGAGTAGTCAAGCTCGGACGTGCCCTTGATCACGCGCGCATTGACGGGGACGCGTTCGCCGGCGGCGAGGAGGATCGTCATTTTCGGCATAATCTGCTCGATCGCGAGATAGGCCTGCGTGCCGTCCGGCTGCAAAACCAGTGCGCCGCGTGCCGACAAACGCGCCAGTCCGCCGACCGCCTGCCGCGCCCGCTCTCGCATCACATAGTCCAGCGTGCGGCCGATCAGAAGGAAGAACAGCAGCGACACCGCCGCGTCGAAATAGGCGTAGGGACCATGTTGGATGGTTTCGTACAGGCTCATAGCGAAGGTGAGCAGGACGCCCATCGAGATCGGGAGGTCCATATTGGTTCGGCCATGCTTCACGCTGAGCCACGCCGAGCGGAAGAAAATCCGACCGGAATAGATCAGCGTCGGAAGCGCGATCAGCGCCGAAATCCAGTGGAAGAGATCGCGCGTCTCCGCTTCCGCGCCAGCCCAGACCGATACCGACAGGAGCATGATGTTGCTGGAGGCGAAGCCTGCGACCGCCAGCGCGCGCAGCAGGTGGACCAGCTTCGCGTCCTTTTTGCCAGCGCCGGCATCGTGGACGTGAGCCTTATAGCCGATGGCGTTCAGCGCCCGTATGATTGGTGGAGGGGAGTCTCCGCGCCAAAGGACGGTGACCCGCCGCGTCGACAGATTGGCCCGCGCTTTCGCTACGCCCTCGAGCTTGCTGAGCGCCACCTCGATCTGCTGCAGGCATCCGCCGCAATGGATTTCGGGCACCGACAAGTCGGTCTGACGCAGCCCGTCGTGGACCGCCTGGCTCGCGAGCAGGATCTCGTCGTCCGGGGTTCCGACCTGATGCAGATACAGTTCGGCGCCGGGTGCGCAGCAACTCATGGGATCGGCTCCGTCGTTCCGCGGGAAATCACTCCGTTTCCGGTTGCACGGCGCGATACGCGTGCCAGGAGGCGTGACCGAGCAGCGGATAGATCACGACGAGCCCCAGCATGGCTGTGGCAAGGCTTGCCAGAAACAAAGCGAGCACGATGGCCGCCCAGATCAAGAGAACCCGCAAATTGTTCCAGACCAGCGCCACGCTGGAGCCCATCGCGGTGAAGGCATCGATGCGCTGGTCGAGCAGCATCGGAATCGAAAAGGCGCTGATCGCAAAGGAGAACGCTGCGAACAGACCGCCGACAGCGGTACCGACGATGAGCATCGCCCAGCCGGTGCCGGTGGTGAACAGCATCGGCACGATGCGATCGAGGCCCGGAAATGCCACCATGCCGAAGAACAGGGCATAGATCAGCACGGCCGCACGGATCCACACGATCATTAACAGGCAGAGCAATACGCCGGTGAACAGGATCTGACCGCTGGAACGCGGCCTGACGAAGAAGATGTTTTGCCAACGTAGCGGTAGGCCTTCTTCGATCCGGCGGCTCTTCTCATAGAGCCCGACGGCCAGGATCGGGCCGATCACCATGAAGCCCGCAAAGAGCGGAAACAGGATGTAGTCGAGCTTGAGAGAAACCAGGCCCGCTACCAGCCCCACCGAGATCGCAAGAATGATCACGCCATAGGCCAGGCTCAGCGGCATCTGCGTCACGAAATCCCGCCAGCCTTGCGCCAACCATTTGAAAGGATCGGCCGCCGTCAATGGTCGGGCCCATTGGTTGGCCATCGGGAGCGGCGGCGCGACCGAAGGAAGCATCGT
This sequence comes from Bradyrhizobium sp. Leo78, assembly GCF_059512425.1. Classification (NCBI taxonomy): domain Bacteria; kingdom Pseudomonadati; phylum Pseudomonadota; class Alphaproteobacteria; order Hyphomicrobiales; family Nitrobacteraceae; genus Bradyrhizobium; species Bradyrhizobium sp. Leo78. Next base: position 28,439 of record NZ_JCAMOT010000057.1, on the reverse strand, counting down.
CATCGTTCGTTTCCTTCTGCAGATGTGCGGAGGGCGGGCGGCGAGCAGGACGATTTGGCCGCGTAGTACAGGTCGGGCGCATCACGGGCGTCGCCCTGACGGAGATGGCTGACGCAGGCCGGCTGCGAGGTCGATGCGACATAGAAGAGGTGGGCGTTGGCGGCCAGGACGGCGATCACGCCGCACACGACTACAACCCACACGCAGATGTTCGCCCTGCTGGCACTGCGTCGGTCGATGGCGAGTTCGTTCATGGACGAGCCGTCCTCTTGTCGACGAGGTAGAGCGTCAGGATATTGCGATCGAGTTTGGACAATCGGTTTTCCCAGGTCGGCATGTGTCCCTGGCGGCCGCCCCAAACCGTGCTATCGATGGTTTCAAAATCGCCGCCATAGATCCAGAAACTGTCGGTCAGGTTGGGCGCGCCGACCTCCGGATTGCCCTTGGCGTCAGGGCCGTGACAGGCGACGCAATTGGCGGCGAAGATCGCCTTGCCAGCCTCTACCTTGGCGGGATCGACATCCTTCGCGCTCGGATGCGACAAGGAATAGACAAAGCTGGCCACCTTGAGGACATCCTGGCGAGGCAGCATCTGATCGCGGCCGAACGCCGGCATTTGCGAAACGTGTGTGTCCGGGTGAGCCGAGTTGATGCCGACGCGAATGGTATTGAAGATATCCTCGGGCTTGCCACCCCATAACCAGGAGCTCGTCGTCAGGTTCGGAAAGCCCGGGCCCCCCTTGGCGTCAACGCCGTGGCATACGGCGCAATTGTTGCCGAAGAGGGCGCGGCCGCTGCCCCGCACGATCTCCATCAGAAGCGGATCGGACTGGATCGCCGCAAAATCCTCAGTCTCGATCCTCTTCGTCCAGACGCTGCGTTCGAGCGCGGCTTCCTGCAAGGACGCTGCGACAACCTTCGCCTGATTGGTTCCAAGCAGCCCCTTGGTGTAGGTCACGCCGAGCGGCCAGGCCGGCATTAGCACCCAGTAGCCGACCGAGAACAGGAAAGCCAAACTCAGGGAGAAATAAAGCACGCGCGGGACCGGCGTATTCAACTCCCTCAAGCCGTTCCATTCATGGCCGGTCGTGAGATAGCCGGTATAGCTGTCGCGATCTGGTTGCTCTACCGCCATGGTCCCGCCTCATCGCGAAATATGGATTGCGCGGCATCATCGAAACGCTTCTTGTTCGACGGCCACATGGCATAGATCACTACCGCGATTGACAGCGCGATCAGGTAGAATAGCCCGAACGATTTTGAGATGCCGACGAGCAATGCATGTTCGACGATCATTGGCCTGTTCCTGCTTGTGCAACCGATCTATGCGCAGTGTCAGTCAGCCGGCCGAGGATCTGGAGATAGGCAACGAGCGCGTCCATTTCGGTCAGTTGGCTGGGTCGGCCGTCGAATGCGCGCATCGTGGTGGCCTTGCCGTACCGCTTGATCACGCCATCGGCGAGCGGCGAATCCGGGTTGGACTGCGCGTAGGCGTCAATGGAGGCGTTGGCGATCATCGCGTCGGTATAGGGCACGCCGACCGCGCGCTGGGCTTTCAGGTGAAGGCCGAGATCGTCGGTGCGCAATTCGGTCATGAGCAACCATCCGTAGGCCGGCATCACCGAGACCGGCACCACGTCGCGCGGATTGTTGAGGTGAGCGACGTGCCACTGGTCGGAGTATTTCTCTCCGACCCGCGCCAAGTCCGGCCCGGTGCGCTTCGAACCCCACAACATCGGATGGTCGTACTTGGATTCGACCGCGAGCGAGTACGGGCCGTAGCGGTCGACCTCGTCACGAAGCGTGCGGATCATCTGCGAATGGCAGGCATAGCAGCCTTCGCGGATGTAGATATTGCGGCCGGCGAGCTCGAGCGGCGTGTAGAGCCGCATGTCGGGAGCGTCTTCCACGGTCTGGTGAATGGTGAAGAGCGGCGCGATCTCGAACAGACCGCCGATGCTCGCGACGGCGATGATCCCGAGCGTCAGACCGATCGCCTTGCTTTCCAGCCGGTAGTGCAATCCGAAGAACGACATGGCGTTTCACTCCGCGGCCCGCAGCGCGCCGCCGCCGACCACGGCCGGTTGCGGAATGTCGGCAGCCAGGCCCGTCGCGGCGCTGGGCACCTTGATGGTCATCCAGATGTTGTAGGCGCCGACGCAGCCGCCGATCAGGAACAACAGGCCGCCGACCGCGCGCGCGATGTAGTAGGGGTGCATCGCGACTAGCGTGTCGATGAAGGAAAAGGCGAGCGTGCCGCTCTCATTGTAGGTCCGCCACATCAGTCCCTGGACGATGCCCGAATTCCACATCGCGAACACGTAGACGACGGTCCCGGCCAGCGCGAGCCAGAAATGCGCTTCGACGAGCTTTGGCGAATACATCTGCTGGCGTTTCCAGAGCCAGGGTACCGTGGCATAGATCGATCCGAAGGTGATCATGGCGACCCAGCCAAGCGCACCAGCGTGGACATGGCCGATGGTCCAGTCAGTGTAGTGCGAGAGCGAATTCACCGAGCGGATCGCCATGAACGATCCTTCGAGGGTGGTGAGGCCGTAGAACACGCCCGCCACCATCATGAAGCGCAGCGTGGCGTCGTCGCGCACCTTGTCCCAGGCGCCGTTCAGCGTCAGCAGCACGTTGCCGGCGGACGCCCATGAGGGGATCAGGAGCATCAGCGAAAAGGTCATGCCAAGCGTCTGCACCCACTGCGGCAGCGCGGTGTAGTGCAGGTGATGCGATCCGGCCCACATGTAGAAGAATGTGATGCCCCAAAAGCTGATGATGGACATCCGGTAGGAGAAGATCGGACGACCCGCCCGCATCGGCAGGAAGTAATACATCATGCCGAGGAAGCCGGCGGTGAGGAAGAACGCGACAGCGTTGTGTCCGTACCACCATTGCGTCATCGCATCCTGCACACCCGAGAAGGCCGAGTAGCTCTTGGCGTGGCCGAGCGAGACCGGCACGGCGAGGTTATTGACGATGTGCAGGATCGCCACCACCAGGATGAACGCCATGTAGTACCAGTTTGAGACGTAGATGTGCGGTTCCTTGCGCCGCGCCAGCGTGCGCAAGTAGATCAGGAAGTACACGACCCACACCACGACCAGCCAAAGGTCGGTGTACCATTCAGGCTCGGCGTATTCCTTGGACTGGGTGATGCCCATCATGTAGCCGGTGACGGCGAGCAGGCAGAATAGGTTGTAGCCGTACACCACGAACCACGGACTCACCTGGTCCGGGAGGCGGGCGCGTGAGGTGCGCTGCAGCACGTAGAAGGACGTCGCGATCAGCGCATTGCCGCCGAAGCCGAAGATCACGGACGTGGTGTGGACCGGCCGCAGCCGGCCAAAGCTCGACCAGGCGACCCCAAACGTCAGGTCGGGCTCGACAAGCTGCCAGGCGACCCAGTCGCCGACCGCAAGCCCCACCACGGCCCAGATCATCGCAAGGACGATGGCGACCTTGCTGGGATCATCGTAGTAATGCGCAAGCCGCTCGTCGGACGGCACCGGCGCGAAGTAACTTTCGCCGATGCGAAAGATCGCGAGAATGCCCGCCAGGAAAACAAGGGCGCCGTGAATGCCCATCGCGTCATCGCGTCCGACCAGGATCATCAGGGCGCCACAGACGGCCACGGCCGCGCTGATCATGATCACGTACTGCCGTTCGATTAAGGTAAGCTGGGCGATCATGGCGGCTGCCCCCGCGCAGTTCTTCAGGAAGATACCGCACGAATTTGGCTGAGGTGACCGCCGGTTTCGCGAAGCCGCTTGCCGATTCGAGAACGTCTTTGCTGCGTTCTACCGACGCGATAGCGCGCAACGAGCGGTCATTCACGCCCAGAAGCCTTACGGCAGTAGATCGCGGCAAGCGGCTCTTCGGAGAGCCCAAAACGTGTGGGTTCGGCGTTGTGGTGCGTAGCAGCAAAAGTGGATCGTCGGGCGGATGACGCTGGCCGTCGTCCCGCAAAGGCAGCAAGATCGGTAAAGACCTCTGCCGGAGATAACGGCAGACTGTCGGGTTCAGACCCGGTCGATGGCCGTTCCGGACCTTCACAAATGCCGAGCGTCACGCGACGCTTCAGGCCAATGTCACGCGCGAACGGTCGCGCAGCAAACGGTAGACCCGGCGATCCGCGCGATCGAAAGAGCGGACGTCGCAAGGGCCGAAGGGAGAAGCAAGCTCGAGGGAGGCCGCTATGGTCGGAAGGCTGATTCAGGTCGCTAAATCCGCCTATCAATATCCGCTCATCTTCAAGCAGTTATGGCACACGCCGCTACTACAGTCGCCGGATCAGGAGATCGTTTATTGCGACCGAAGGCGTCTCACCTATCGACAGGTCGGAGAGCGGGTCAGCCGGCTCGCCTCGGCCCTGAGTAAGCTAAGCGTCAAGCCCGGTGACACGGTCGGCGTTCTCGACTGGGACAGCAACCGTTTCCTGGAAGCCTTCTTTGCGATCCCGATGATGGGGGCGGTGCTGCAGACGGTCAACGTCCGTCTCTCGCCCGAACAGGTTGCCTATACGATCAATCACGCCGGCGCCTCGACGCTCCTCGTCAATGACGACTTCGTCGGCCTCCTCGAAGGCCTGATGCCGCAGTTGCCGAAGGTCAAGGCGCTGGTCGTGATGTCGGACCGTCGCGCGCCGGAAACAGGGAGCCTTACCTTTGTCGGGGAATATGAGGATCTATTGGCTGGGGCGTCGCCGGACTATGACTTTCCGGATTTTGACGAGAATACGCAAGCGACCACCTTCTACACGACCGGCACGACCGGGTTACCAAAGGGAGTCTATTACAGCCATCGGCAGCTTGTGCTGCATTCGCTCTGTGAACTCGCATTCTTTGGCATGGCGACCCGGCAAGGCCGGTTCTCGCGCGACGATGTCTACATGCCGATGACACCGATGTTCCACGTCCATGCCTGGGGCTTCCCCTGGGCGGCGACGGTTGCGGGCGTCAAGCAGGTCTATCCCGGACGTTATGATCCGACGATGCTGCTGAAGCTGATCAAGAGCGAGGGCGTGACCTTCACCCATGGCGTCCCCACGATCCTGCAAATGCTGCTCAACGCCGCGGCGGCGGCGAAGACCGATCTTGCGGGCCTGAAGATGGTCGTGGGCGGCTCGGCCTTGCCGAAAGCGTTGGCCAAACAGGCTATGGCCGCGGGGGTCGATATCTTTGCCGGCTACGGCATGTCCGAGACCGGCCCGATTGCCGCGGTGGCTCACGTCATGTCGAGGGACCTCAGCGGCGATCCGGACCAGGAGATAGAGTTCCGCACCAAGGCGGGAATGGCGGCGCCGCTGGTCAACCTGCGTATCGTCGATGAGGACATGAAAGATGTCCCGCAGGACGGGAAGTCGGCGGGAGAGATCGTACTCCGCTCTCCCTGGCTGACGCAGGGCTATTTCGACAATCCCGAAGGTTCCGAGCAGCTTTGGGCTGGTGGCTATCTGCATACCAACGACATCGCGGTGGTGAGCCCCGGTGGCTACGTGCACATCACCGACCGCCTCAAGGACGTCATCAAGACCGGCGGTGAATGGGTGTCGTCTCTGCAGATCGAAGACTTGATCACGCAGTGTCCCGGCGTCTTGGAGGCCGCCGTGATCGGCGTCAAGGACGACCGCTGGGGCGAGCGGCCGCTGGCGCTGGTCATAAAGGAGACAACCGGTGCAGGCGGGGTGACGGATGTTGCTGTGAAGGCCCATCTGAAGGTGTTCGCCGACAAGGGCGTCATCTCGAAATATGGAATCCCCGAGAAGGTCCTCTTCATCAACAGCATTCCCAAGACGAGTGTCGGCAAGATCGACAAGAAGGTGCTGCGCGAGAAGTACGGCGACATGTAACCGCTCGGCATCCATCAGCGCATCGAGGAGGTGACACATGAGCAACCTCACACTTGCCGCTCTCGGCGAACGCGTCGGACAGGAGCTTGGTCTTTCCGATTGGGTCACGATCGATCAGGCACGGATCGATACCTTTGCCTCCTGTACCGGCGATCATCAGTGGATCCATGTCGACGTCGAGAGGGCGAGGCAGGAAAGTCCCTTCCGCGGTCCGATCGCGCACGGCTATCTGACGCTCTCGATGGTCGCTCCGCTGGCCATGGAGGTCGGTGTCATCCCGAAGGATGCCGCGGCCGGCTTGAACTATGGCATCGACAAGGTCCGCTTTCTCGCGCCGGTGCCCGCCGGCGCGCGCGTCAGGCTGCGCGTCGTTCTCGCCGGGATCGAGCCGAGAGAAGGTGGGCAGGTGATCATGAAGACTCAAAACACGCTGGAAGTGGAGGGATCGGAGAAGCCAGCCCTGATTGCGGAGACGCTGGCGCTGCTGATTCCCGCGAAGGGAGCAGGGCAGCAATGAGTACGGAGAAGCGCGAGCAGATATCGGCGACGCCGGGGATATCGGAGGAAGCGTCCAGAAGTACGCTGGCGCTCAATCCCCTTGTTGGCATTCAGGGGCAGGATCTGGTCGAAAGCGCGGGTATCCTGTTCAAGGCGGTTGTCAACGAGCCGAAAGTCGCCACCGAACAGTGGATTTCCTTCCTGGGTGAGCTGGGCTCGATCGTCGCCGGCAAATCCGAGCGGACGCCGAAGGCGGGCGACAGGCGGTTCTCTGATCCCACCTGGAAGGAGAGTGCGCTGCATAGCGGACTACTGAGGGCCTATCTTGCCTGGGGCGACGCGGTCAACGGCTTCGTCGACAAGACGAGCCTCAGCCAGATCGACAAGGCGCGGGCACATTTGATCACGGAGATCCTGGTTGACGCCGTCGCTCCGACCAACGCGATCCTGACCAATCCGGCGGCAGTTCGAAAATTCGTCGATACCGGCGGCCAAAGTCTATGGCACGGGCTGAAGAACTATTTCGATGATCTCGCCAGGAATGGCGGCATGCCGTCGATGGTGGATCAAACCGCCTTCAAGGTTGGTGAAAACCTCGCGATGACGCCGGGCGCAGTCATATTCCGCAACGAACTGCTGGAGCTTATCCAGTACGCGCCGACAACCGAGAAGGTCTGGAAGCGACCGCTGGTCGTCACCCCTCCTCAGATCAACAAATATTACGCGCTCGATCTTTCGCCCGACAAGAGCATGGTTCGCTTCCTGCTCGAGAGCGGTATTCAAACCTTTTGCGTAAGCTGGCGCAATCCGACTGCGGCCAACCGCGACTGGGGTCTGGACACCTATGTGGCTGCGCTTGACGGAGCGGTTGACGCAGTGCGCGAAGTCGCCGGCTGCGACGATCTCTCGATGATGGGATCCTGCTCCGGCGGGATCACCGCGACAGCGTATCTTGCGACGCTGGGCAGCGCGGCGGAGCAGAAAATCAGGAACATGGTGCTGGCAGTCTGCCTGCTCGATCCGAACACCGCCGAGGAGAGTGCGTTCGGTTGCCTGATGACGCCGGAGACCATGCGGGCCGCCAAGGAGAGCTCCCGCCTTCGCGGAATCGTCGACGGCCACGATCTGGCCCGGATGTTCGCCTGGATGCGGCCCAACGATCTGATCTGGAACTACTGGGTGAACAATTACCTGCTGGGCAACCAGCCGCCGGCCTTCGATATCCTGTACTGGAATGCCGATACAACCCGTCTTCCAGCCCGCCTGCACCGCGATTACCTCGATCTCTATTTCACCAATCCGTTCGTCAGCGCCGGCAAGCTCACGCTAAGCGGCAAGATCATCGACATGAGCAAAGTGAAGGCCGACAGCTACGTCATCGCTGGAGTGACCGACCACATCACGCCGTGGAAGGGGGTCCATAGGACGGCGCAGATCATGGGCGACGCGACAACCTTCGTGCTGTCGAACAGCGGTCATCTGCAGAGCTTGCTCAATCCACCGACCAACCCGAAGGCGTCTTTCATGATCGGGCCTGTCAACCGCAGCGGCCCCGACGCATTCCTTGCGGCGGCCGAGAAACGGAAGGGAAGCTGGTGGCTCGATTGGCGGGACTGGCTCCATGCGCGCTCGGGCGAGGAGGTGAGCGCGCCCGCGTCGCTTGGCAGTGAACGCCATCCCGTCCTTGGACCCGCGCCAGGAACCTACGTCTTTGACTGACGACCGAACCAACTCCGACCAATCGAGCAGCCGGCAGCCGGGCTCGACTGTTGTGAATCCGAACGAGATTGAGACCCGACAAATTACGATTGGCGGGCAGTCGTTGCGGCTTGCGATCAAGCGCGGGACCGGCGACAGCCCACCGCTTCTGCTGTTCAACGGAATAGGGGCAAATTGGGAGCTGGCGAGGCCGTTTCTTGAGGCGCTCACCAGAACGACAGCGATCATCTTTGACGTGCCCGGCGTTGGCGGATCGCCGCGACCTCTGCTGCCGTATCGCCCGTCGACGCTCGCGCGGCTCGCCGCCGACCTCCTCGCGGAGCTCGGTTACCATGAGATCGACGTGGCCGGCGTGTCCTGGGGAGGCGGCATCGCGCAGCAATTCGCGCATCAATATCCAAAGCTGTGCCGGCGACTGGTGCTCGCCGCGACCGCGCCGGGGGCCACCATGGTGCCGGCGAGCCCTTCGGTGCTGTGGATGATGGCGACGCCGCGCCGCTATGTCGACAAGGAATACTTGAGCAGGGTCGCGCCGGACATCTACGGCGGCGCGTTTCGCAAGGACCCGTCCTTGATCCGCCCCCATGCGGAAGCGATGCACGGCGCACGCAACTTAGGCTACCTTTATCAGCTTCTCGCCATGGTCGGATGGACGAGCCTGCCATGGCTCTGGTCGTTGCCGCAGAGAACGCTCGTTCTGATGGGCAGCGACGATCCGCTGGTCCCGCCCATCAACGGCCAAATAATGGCGCGGCTGATCCCGAACGCCGAACTCCGCATGATCGACGACGGACATTTGTTCATGGTGACGAACCCGGGGGAAACCGCGGCCCTCATCGAGGAATTTCTGGCCGACGAGCTCGAACGGGTCGAGCCGGAGCGTGTCTGCTTCAGCAAACGGTCGGTCGAATGAGACATATCTTGCCGAAACCGGATAGCCAACCCGCATAACCCAGCACAACGAGAAGGGAGGAAATCATGACGGATGCGACCTCACCATTCATTCCAGGGAGGAGCCCATGGCGAACGCGAAGGCAAAGCTGACGGAGAAACCGGGTTACGTACCACCCCCAATCGATGGCGACTTCTACAGGATCGCCGGCGTATTGAACAATGAGGAACGTGCGCTGCTCGGGCGCGTTCGTGCCTTCACGGAAGGCGTGGTCGCGCCTGTGATCGAGGACTATTGGGGTCGTGATGAGTTTCCGTTCGCCATCATTCCCAAGATGGCCGAAATCGGCATAGGCGGCATCGGCTACCAGGGGTATGGGGCGGCCGGGGGTAGCTGGCTGTTGAACGGCTTTGTCGCGATGGAGCTGGCGCGCGTGGATGCGTCGGTCGCGACGTTCTGGGGGGTGCACACCGGGCTGTCGGCGGGGTCGATCTATCTGTGCGGCGACGAGGAGCAGAAGCAGCGTTGGCTGCCGGCGATGATGCGCTTCGATACGATCGGTTCCTTCGGTTTGACCGAGCCATTGGTAGGCTCCGCAGCATCCGGCGGAATGATGACGATGTGCCGCCGCGAAGGCGACAGCTGGATCCTCAACGGCCAGAAGAAGTGGATCGGCAATTCCACCTTCGCCGACGTCAACGTGATCTGGGCGCGCGAGGAAGGCTCAAACCAGGTCAAGGGCTTTGTCGTCGGAAAGGACAATCCGGGCTTCTCGGTCGAGAAGATAAGGACCAAGATGGCTTTGCGGGTCGTTCAGAACGGGCTGATTACCCTGAATGACTGCCGCGTGGCCGAGGCGGATCGCCTGCAGAACGCCAACACGTTCAAGGATACGGCAAAGGTTCTGAAGATGACCCGCACCGGGGTGGCGTGGTTCGCCGTGGGCTGCCAGATGGGCGCCTACGAGCATGCGCTGCGTTACGCGACCGAGCGAATGCAGTTCGGCAGGCCGATCGGCGGCTTTCAGCTCGTTCAAGATCTCCTGGTGCGCATGCTCGGCAATGTCACATCGACCCAGGCGATGATGCTGCGACTCGGGCAGTTGCAGGACGAAGGCGTGATGCAGGACGAGCACGCCTCGCTCGCAAAAGCGTTCTGCACTGTGAAGTGCCGCGAGACGGTCGGCTATGCCCGCGAGCTGCTCGGCGGCAACGGCATCCTGCTGGAGAACCACATCGGGCGCTTCGTGGCCGATGCAGAGGCAATCTACTCCTATGAGGGGACCAGGGAGATGAACACGTTGATCGTCGGCAAATCCATCACCGGATTGAGCGCTTTCGTATGACGAGATAGGACTTCACTGGCGCGTGCCCACTATTGGACCTCCGCGCCGGCCATCATCAGTTCCGAAATCGTGCCGTAAACCGCGATCCAGGCGGCACGAATGTCCGGCGTGAACTCGTCGAAGGAATTCTGCGAGCGTCAAAAGCAGTGCATTGGCAACCTTGGCGTAGTCGGCCGAAATTAGTGGCAATGACGCGTTCCCAAGGTGCGGAAAAATGCGCCAATTCGAATGCGGCAAGGACGTTCTAGGCTGGGCAACCTCGTTCAAGAACGGTCTGGCAGGCCGCTCTATGCCCGTTCGGTCTGTGGGCGGGCGGCTTTAGCAGGAGATTCCCGGGTAGGCCGATGAACACCGTATTGACCGAGAAGCTTCCGCAACAGAGGGAATCGGCGCCCGAATCTGCTCCGCTGAAACGGAAGCGCGTCGTAGTCATCGGGGGTGGATTTGCCGGTATCGCAGCGGCGCGTGCGCTGAGAAAGGCCGATGTCGAAGTCGTTCTGATAGACCGGCGCAACCATCACATCTTTCAGCCCCTCCTGTACCAGGTAGCCACCGCGGTTCTAGCGCCCTCGGAGATCGCAGCGCCGATTCGACAGCTCGAGGCAAAGCAGAGAAACCTCAACGTAGTGCTCGCCGATGTCACCGGCATCAATTGCGACGCGCGCACGGTCGAAGCGATCTACCCTGGTCTTGGAATCCGCAAGCTAGGGTTCGATTATCTCATTGTCGCTACGGGAATGCGCCCGAGCTATTTCGGTCATGATGAATTCGCACTACACGCGCCCGGTCTCAAGAGCCTCAATGAGGCGGAGACCGTCCGAACCAAGATCCTCAGCGCCTTTGAATTGGCCGAAGCCACTGAGGACGAGAAAGAACGCGCGCGGCAAATGACGTTTGTGCTGGTTGGAGCCGGCCCCACCGGTGTGGAGCTTGCGGCTTCGATTGCGCAGATGGTCTCGATCACGCTACGCAACAATTTTCGCAGCATCGATCCGGCGAACAGCCGGATCATCCTGCTCGACGGCGGCAGCCGTATCCTGCCGAGCTTTGCCGAGCCGCTGTCAAAGAAGGTCGTGCGGCGTCTCACCAGGCTAGGGGTCGAGGTCAGGACCGGGCTGAAGGTCGAGAAGGTCGACGAGCAAGGCGTCATCGCCAGCGGGGAACGCATTGCCAGCGCGACCGTGCTGTGGACGGCGGGAGTAGCGGCCTCGCCGGTCGTGAAAATGGTCGGCACCAACACCGACCGGGCCGGGCGGGCCCTCGTCGGGCCCTTCATGGAGATCCAGGAGGCGAGTGACGTGTTCGTCGCCGGGGATGCGAGCTCGCTCACCCAGGACGGCCATCCCGTGCCCGGCGTCGCACAGGCCGCGATCCAACAGGGGCGGTTTGTCGGGCGATTGATCGCTAATCGCGTCAAAGGACGGAAGGATGGCCGTCCGTTCCTCTACCGCAGCAAAGGCAACATGGCGGTGGTCGGCAAGAACTTTGCTATCCTGGAGGCCGGCCCGCTGCGTACCAGCGGCTTTGCGACATGGATTCTGTGGGCTATCCTCCACGTGCTCGCGCTGCCGCAGCTTCAGAACCGCTTTAGAGTGCAAACGCAATGGTTCTGGTCGTACTTGACCGGTCAACGCAGTTCGCGATTGATTGCTGAAGTGCCTCGTGCCGTCGACCTCATCAAGCAGAAGTCCGGATCATGAACGCTTGGCGACCGTTGCAGGCAAGCTGCTCGCCTATCTCACGATCCACGCGCTGATCGTCACGACCTACCTGATCGACCTGCCATACTCCGGCTGAGGATATCGCGATGGACGCCTCGATCATCTCCGCGCTCGCTGCCCTGACCGGGACCGCCGTCGGCGGGATGACCAGTCTGATCGCGAACTTGCTGACCCAGCGGGTCCAGCTTCGCGCGCAATGGCTGTCGCATGAGCAGAGCCGCCGTCAGGACCTTTACCGGGAGTTCATCGAGCAAGCCTCGAAATGCTATATCGATGCGCTCCAGCACGATGAGGCCGACATACCGGGCCTGGTCGGTCTCTACGGCAAGCTTGGAAGGATGCGGGTGCTATCGAGTGAACGCGTCGTCCACTGCGGCGAGCACATCGCGAGAAAGATCCTCGACACTTACCTTGAGCCTGACCGGACTTTCGTCGAGCTTCGCGAGATGGCGAAGCATGGCGCGATCGACCTGTTGCACGAGTTCAGTGTGGCCTGCCGCATGGAATTCGAGGAGCTGGATGCCCGGCGATTCTGACGTTTCTGAGCTAGTTAACTTCAAGCCACGAATGGCTTCATTCGGCCGCGACCAGCGAGCGGGTAAAGCAAAGACCCGGTCGCTGTGTTTTGAAGTCAAGGCATCAATAGCCGTCGCTAGGCCGCCGAGGGTTTGTGCTCCTGAGGGCGTGGCACGGCACCGCTGACGAGCAGTCCCTCGATCCGGCCGTCGTCATAGCCCAACTCCTTGAGAATATCGGCATTGTGCTCGCCGAGCTCCGGCGCGCGCCTGGCCGCGACCTTCGTCACGCCGTGGATCTGCAGCGGACTGCTGACGGTGAATGTCAGATTGCCGCCGGCGCCCTCGAGCGGAACGACGATGTCGTTCTCGTGCAGCTGCGGATCCTTGACGACCTCGTAAGGCGCCCGGACCACACCGAAAGTGATGTGGCTGTGATCGAAAACGTCGTGCCAATGCGACATCGGTCGCGAACGGAATACCTCGTCGAGGATTGCCGAAAGCTGTGCCGCGTTTGCCACCAGCTTTGCTGCATCCGAGAAGCGGGCGTCGGACAAGAGATCGGGGCGGCCAACAGCAGTTGCAAAGGCGGGCCATTTGTCAGGCGTCAACACGATCAGGAACCAGGCCTCGTCGGAGGCCTGATAGACGTTGAAGATCGCGTTCGGCGGGCTCTTGCGATCGTGCAGCGGATAGAACTGGGCGTCGCACAGCGCCGCCTGGACCGAAACACCGCAGGCCCAGACACCCGAGGCGAGCAGCGACGTCGTCACGTAGGAGCCTTGCCCGGTCCGCTCACGTCGGTACAGCGCAGTCACGATAGCCGAGTAGAGGCTCACGGCGGTGGCGTGATCGCCGCTGCCGGACACCGGCAAGGTCGGCGGCGCGCCGGCGTCGCGGGTTAGGGAGAGCAGGCCGCTTCGCGCCCAATAGGCGGTGATGTCAAATCCGGGCAGGTCGGCGTCCGGCCCTTTGTCGCCATAGCCGGTAATGTCGGCATAGATCAGACGGGGATTCCACGCCGTGACATCCTCATAGTTGAGCTTCAGCCGCTTGCGGGCGGGGTGAGGGGTGTTGACGATCAACACGTCAGCCCATTTGACCAGCCGCTCGAGTATCTCAGCCGCGTGTGGCGATTTCAGATCCAGCGTCAGGCTCCGCTTGTTGCGATTGTTCAGATGCCAGGGATAGTTGTCCTTGGCACGCGGCTGCGGCGGGATCTTGTACCCGATGCGCCAGGTATCGCCGCCTGGCGGCTCGACCTTGATGACGTCAGCGCCGAAGTCGGAGAGAATGACGGCGGCCCCGGGACCGGCGATGAAACTCGCCAGGTCCACAACCTTCAGTCCCGAGAAAATGTTGTCAGTGGACATTTACTGTCTCCTCAGCGTTGCAGTTCGTGCGTCGATCGAATGACGGGTGTCATCGGCGGCCGGGCGGTCCAGCACGCGGGAAATCCATCCAGTTAGCCGCGTCTGGACTTCGCGGCGATTCGTCTCGTTGAGCATCTCGTGGCGTCCGCCCGGATAGGCATCGAAGGCGATGTCGTGCAGTCCGGCGGCGCGGTAGCGCTCCACCAGGAGTCTGACGCCATCGAGGTGTTGGCCGACGGGATCTTCGCGGCCGGAAAACAGGTAGACCGGTAGGTCGCAGCGTATCCTTGACAAGGCAACGGGATCGCAGAGCGTGGGAGCCGAACCAAGAAAGGACGCAAGCGAATCCGGCTGCAGGGCCGCAAAACACAGGGGATCATCGATGAACGCGTCGACAACGAGCTCATCGCGGCTCAGCCAGTCGAACGGCGTGCGCGCCGGCTCAAATGCGGCGTTGAGCAGGTTCGCTCCGGGTGGCGCCGAACTCGCCAGTCGCGCCAGCCCGTCGAGGGCCCCTGACCCCGAAAGGATGAGACCGTCGATTCTGTGGCTGTGATCGATCGCATAGCGCTGCGCCGCGAAGGAGCCCATACTGTGGCCAAACAGGAGCAGGGGCAGGTCGGGATGCTCGTTCCTGGCAACCTCGCTGAGGCGCACCATATCCGTCACCAGCAGCTCGAAGCCGCCTTCGCCAAAATCTCCTAACTGTGCGGCCGAGCGGGCGGTGAGTCCATGACCGCGGTGATCGTTGCCGTAGACTGTAAGGCCCATCGAAACCAGAACATCGATGGTGTCGACGTAGCGCCTCAGATGTTCGCCCATGCCGTGCGCGATCTGGATCACACCCCGGGTCGGCCCGCAGCTGTCCCAGCGCGCGCAGGCTACGCATAATCCGTCGGCACTGGTGAGCTGAAATTCGGCGCTTGGACTCGCGGATGTTTTGGAGACTGCCATGACACGCCTTTTAGCCACTCGCGCTTCAACGACCATGAAACTGCGGCACGCGCTTCTCGAGGAAAGCGGCAGTGCCTTCCTTCTTGTCCTCGGTCGCGGCGCAGATGCCGAAATAGGAGGCCTCCAGCGCAAATCCCTCCCTCTGGCTTGTCTCGAGGCCCTTGTGAGCTGCTTCCAGTGAGAATTTCACGGCGATCGGTGCGTTGGCGGCGATTTGCTTCAAGATCGCTTCGGCGCGCGCGATCACCTCAGCCGCCGGCACAACCTCGTTCACCAACCCGATGCGGTATGCTTCCTGCGCCGAAATCGTTTCCCCGGTCAGGATGAGCTGCAGAGCCCGGCCCTTGCCGACCAGCCGGGGCAAACGCTGCGTGCCGCCGCCGCCGGGTAACAGGCCGAGCTTGACCTCGGGCTGCCCGAACTTGGCATGCTCGGCCGCGATCCGGATGGTGCAGGCCATCGCCGTTTCGCAACCACCGCCAAGCGCGAAGCCATTGATCGCCGCGATCACGGGCTTGCCGAGATTTTCGATCAGGTTCAGCACATCCTGACTGAAGCGGCTGGATTCCTCCGCCTCATAGGCGTCGACATGAGCGAGTTCGCTGATATCGGCCCCGGCGATGAAGGCCTTGTCGCCGGCGCCTGTGAGGATCACGCCGTGCACGGATGCGTCAGCCTTTGCGTCCTCGAACGCTCTCTGCAGGTCGATCCAGGTCGGCGTGTTCAGGGCATTGAGCACTTTTGGGCGATTGAGGGTCACGTAGGCGATGCCGTTCTTCTTCCCGTAGAGCACGTTCGCCAGCGCCAACGTATCTGCCATTACTGTCTCCTCGTCCGGAACGGGATGGGCGGAGGGCGTGACCTCTCGCCCGTTCTGCGGCGCGGTTAGATGAAGGCGCTGATGCCGGTGATCGCCTTGCCGACGATCAGATTCTGCATCTGGTAGGTTCCTTCGTAGGAGTAGAGCGCCTCGACGTCGGCAAAGAAGCGCGCCACGTTGTAGTCCGCGACGATGCCGTTGCCGCCCAAAAGTTCGCGCCCCCACGCGACGGTTTCGCGAGCTTTCGCGGTGCAGAAGGCTTTGGCCAGCGCCGCATGGTGGTCGCCGAGCTTGCCTTCGTCGTCGAGCTGGGCCAGCCGGAGCATCATGCATTGGCAAGCGGTAAGGTTGCCGAGCATCTTGGCCAGCAGATCCTGCACCAGCTGGAACGAGGCGATGGGCTTGCCGAACTGGAGACGGCTCTGGGTGTAGGCGAGGGTGTTCTCAAATGCGCCCATCTGCGCACCGGTCGATGCCCACCCGACCATGTAGCGGGTCATGCGCAATACGCGGGCGGTGTCGCGGAAGGAGTTGCCGGCCTGCAGCCGGTTGGCTTCTGGCACGCGCACGTCCGTCAGCGTGATCTGGCCGTTCTGGACAACCTTGAGCGCGACCTTGTGTTCGATCTTCTCGACGCTGAAGCCGGGCGAGCTCTTGTTCTCCACGATAAAGCCCTTCACCTGGTTGTCGGCGAGGTCGCGGGCCCAGATGATGGAGAGATCGCACCATGGCGCGTTGCCGATCCAGCGCTTCTGGCCGTTCAGGATCCAGGAATCGCCGTCGCGCTTCGCGGTTGTGGTCAGGCCGCCGCTCGCACCGGAGCCGATCAAGGGCTCGGTCAGGCCGAAGCAGCCGATCTTCTCGAAACGAGCCATCTGCGGCAGCCATTTCTGCTTCTGCTCTTCGGAACCGTCGAGATAGATCGAGCCCATCGCAAGGCCACTGTGGACACCGAAGAAGGTACAGATGGACGGATCGACCCGTGCCAACTCCATTGCCACGAAGCCGAACTGCTTCTGGCTGCCGCCGGCGCATCCATAGCCTTCGTAGCCAAGCCCGCCGATGCCGAGCTCCTTGAATGACGGCAACAGTTCGAACGGGAAGGCGTCGTCGGACCAATATTTGTTGATGATCGGCTTGACCTTCGCATCCATGTAGGCCCGCACCTTCTTGACAAGCGCCAACTCGTCGGCGTTCAGGAGCTCGACAAGTTGGTAGAAATCGCCGTCCGGCACTGGCAGTGCCTTCGCGTCCGGTTTGCGGGCTGCAGTGGCTGTGGCCATGTTGAATCTCCTTGGCGGGACGGTTTGAAGCGCGAAAGCCTGAGCGAAGCGTCGAGCGCGCTGATTGGTCTCGCCGCCGAATTTGCCGGGAGCGCCGTCCGCGTTCTTGAAGCCGCTTGCCGTTACTGGGACGTTTTTGCTTCGTTGTAGCGGGAGCGGCGAAGTGCGAATTCGTCGCCGCGCCGTCGTGAATTCGCCTCCAAGGACTCAGGGCCTTGGAGGCGCGTGCGGTCCAATCGAAGGCTTGGCGATCAGGCGACCTTTGCCTGATTTGCCTTGCTGGCCTTGTTGCGCATTTCGATAAGCCCGAGCAAGATTTCGTCGCGTTCCGCCGCCAGGTCGTCGATCGAGCGCGAACCGACTTCGGCGTGAACGCCGTCGATCAGCTTTTGCTGAACCTCGGGGGTAAGCTCCGGCGAGCCCAGCACCTTCCACCAGGCCGTCATCGGACCGGTGAACTGTTGGAAGAAATGCTCGATGCCACCCTGGCCGCCGCCGAGATGATTGAGGAGCACTTGGCCCATGATGCCCCAACGCAGGCCCGGCCCCCAGCTCAATGCGGTGTCGACGTCGGCGACGCTGACGACCCCGTCAGCAACAAGGTGGTAGACCTCCCGCGCCAGTGCAGCTTGCAGTCGATTCGCGACGTGGCCGGGCACTTCCTTGTTGAGACGGATCGTCCGCTTGCCGATGGACGTGTAGAACTCCGCGGCGCGGCGGATGGTGTCCTCCGAGGTCTTGGCGCCGCCGACGATTTCGACGAGCGGGACCAGATGAGGCGGATTGAAGGGATGCCCGATCACGCAGCGCTCTGGATGCAACTCGCAGGCCGACTGGATCTCGCTCATGGTCAAACCGGACGAACTCGAGGCGATGATCACATCGGCGGGAAGGAGCTCGTCGAGCTGCTTATACAGCGTTCGTTTGAAATTGATTTTTTCCGGGCCGTTCTCCTGAATGAGATCCGCGTCCTTCACTGCGTTCGCGAGTGCTGCAGTGAAAGTCAGTCTGCTCTGCGTTGCGCCGGCTGCGAGGCCTAATCGCTGCAGCGCCGGCCAGGCCGTTGCAACAAAGCGCCTGAGGGCTGCTTCAGCGTCCGGGGCAACGTCGGTCGCCACAACCTCGAGGCCGTTTGCAAGGAAGAGGGCAGCCCAGCTCGCGCCAATGACGCCCGTTCCTATGATGGCCACCCGGCGAATGGGCTTGTGCTGCGACATATCAATTCTCCTGGGGGATTTCGGCATAGGCGATGCCGGTGAGATTGCCCTGGGCGTAGAGGAAATTTCGCTCGGCCGAGCCGTCGAGCCGAGACGAGTAGAGCGATCCGGCAAAATCGGTCACGAAGATCCGATCGTGCGGGACGTCCAGCGCAATGCCGATCGCTTCCATCAGATGGCTCAACACGATCTCGGGCTCGGCGAGCTTGTGGTCGATTGAGGCCCGGCTGACGGTGTTGCCACGCGGCGCATCGCCACGATCGGTCCAGTACAGGAGGCGGTTCTTCAGATCGAGCTCGAGGTCGATCGGCTCCGGCAGGCCATCGAAGAACACCTCGACGTCGGAACGCTTCTCGGCCGTCTCGCCTTGCGGAATTTCCACGTTGGCGCGGAAGATACGGCCCCCGCCGCCGTTGTCTGGGCCCTTCTGCGTCCAGTAGATCTTGTTGTGCCTGGGGTCGATGGTGAGCCCGACGCACCACCGGGTCTGGTCACGCCGGTCCGCGTCGCCGTCGCCCGCTTGGATCAGCGTCTCCAATTGCGAGCCGTCGAGATTGGCCCGCATGACGCGCATGCCCTCACGATCGCACCAGTATAGTTTGCCGGCTTGCTTGTCGAGAATGATCTGCTTGGGGGTGTGAGTATCGCCTTCGGCGACGATGGTCGTGCGGTTCCTGCCATCCAGATCAGCGCGCTCGATCGAGCCGTCGTTCAGGCTTGGAACGCCCATGTTAGTCCAATAGATGTGGCCCGCTTCGACATCTACGACAATGCCGTCCGGAAACCGGCAGCCAGTCACAATGGTCTTCTTGGTCGAACCATCGACGTTCATCGAATGAATGCAGCCGGCATTCAATTCGAGCACAAACAAGCGAGGGGTGGCGGTCTGCGCACTGGGTTGTAGCACTGGTTTCGAGACGGCGTCGGGCATGTGTCACCTGTGCAGCTAATGCGTCCGACAAGCGATCGGGTTCGATCGGTTATCGGCGGCCACAATGGCTCAAGTGCTGCTCGCCTTATTGGATGGGATTGCCACCTCTGGAATAGTTTTGCCTTTTCTCTAGACCACAACCTTGCGTATTGAATGCTGGCGCCTTGCCGAAACCCTATTGCAGGGTTCCATTCGCCGCCGGCAACGTGAAGGAGAATCGGGCGCCACCGTGGATGCTGCCATTGTCGGCTTCGATTCGCCCGCCATGGGCCTCAATGATCGAGCGGCAGATGGACAATCCCATTCCCATGCCTCCCTCCTTGGTCGTGAAGAAGCTCTCGAACAAGCGGGGCAGGTGATCCGGTTCGATTCCCGGACCGCTGTCCTCGACGCTGCAGCACAGCGACGCGCCGTCGAGCGAGCGGGTCCGCACCGTGATCCTGCGCTCTGCTGCGCCGACCTGCGCCATGGCCTGCATGGCGTTGACGGCAAGATTGACAATGACCTGATGCAGCAAGGTCCGATCCGCCAGCACATGCGGCGCCGCGGGCGAGAAGCCGTGTGAAACGGTAACGCCGCGCCACTCGACTTCATGCCGAAGGAACTGCAGCGCTTCCAGGATAATGGCGTGCGGGGACACGAGCACGCGCGCGGGCGCCCGGCGCGCGGCCATCTCGCGCACGCGGGCGACAATGTCGGCCGCCCGCCGCGCATCCGAAAGACTGCGTTGGATCAACGTACGGACCTCGTCCAAGTCAGGCTGGGAGCGGTTGAGCCATCTGAGACCCGCCGAGCAATTGGTCGCTATCGCCCCGAGCGGCTGGTTGAGCTCATGGGCGATCGAGGCGGTCAATTCGCCAAGCGTCGAGACCCGGGCGGCATGCGCGAACTCGATCTGCAATCGCTCAAGTGTCTCCTGCGCTTTGACGAGCTCGGTCAAATCGACCAGTCCCGAAATTGAGAAGCCGAAACCGGTGCGCACTGCAGTGAAAAGCACGTCGATTAGCCGGCCGTCCATTGTGACGAATTGCATTTTTTCCTCGAAGAATGATTCATCTCGAAATCGGCTCTCGAGGAGGCGTCGCAAGTATTTGGGCTGCCAAAATGGGGTTATTGGTCCCAACAAATCCTGTGCGTCTTTGGCGCCCAGCAAGCGCACGCATGCGTCGTTAACTTCCTCGGTCTTGAATGCGTGCATCGCTTTCATTATCCATTCGGGATGTGCATCCAGGTACGCTGGGAAGTCGGTGACGCCGGCGGCCTTGAGTTCATCAAGCATCTCGCACGCGGCCCCGGCATCAACCCTCCACAATGAGATCGGCATGAATTTGAAGAGAAGGCGATAGCGTTGCTCGCTTTGCTCCAGGGCCGAATAGGCGACCTTGTACGAAGTTACGTCCATGACGGCGCCGACCAGCTTCGGATGTCCGCGTTCCTCCAGTGAGGGGCGGGCGACGACATGCAGCGTCTTCACTGAGCCATTCGGCATCAGCAGCCGATGTTCGAAATCGAGCGGCTCCTCGTGGGCGGCCGCTCGCTCAAGCTGCGTGCGGACCCGTACACGGTCGTCGGGATGGACGCGCTGGAAGACGAGCTCGAGGGTCGGTTTTGCTTCGCTATCAAATCCGAATATCCTGAAACTCTCCGCCGACCAGGTCAGTTCGCCGGTCGTGACGTTCCAGCCGAAACTGCCGGTGTGGCTCAATCGTTGCGCTTCCGATAGATAGGCCGCCTGGCTTTTCAAGAGCGCTTCCTCGGCGCGCTTGCGGGCTGTGATATCGGTATTGCTTTGGAGTGTGCCGATCAAGTTTCCCCGTGTGTCACGCCGCACTGTCCATTTGCTGGAAACCACGACCTCGGCGCCATTGCGCGTCATCTGCACCAATTCGCCCTCCCAACGGCCGTCGCGGTTGGCGGTCTCGACGATCTCCTGCAAGGGGGCAGGATAGACGGTCTTCAAGAGCAAGTGCACGGTCTTGCCGAGCGCTTCCTCCCGGGTCCAGCCGAACAGCCGTTCAGCGCCGCGGTTCCAGTAAGTGATGACGCGACTGACATCGACGACCAGGATGGCGTCCGGTGTCAGGTCGAGGAGATGCGCCTGCGCGTGCTGTGCCTCGCCGAAGCGGCGTGCTCTCCTGACGAGCGTGGTGATCGCAAACGACGTCATCACGAATGCGACAAGGGCCACCGCGTCCTGCGTACTCGTGATCTCGAAGGAATAGAGGGGTACCATGAAGAAATAGTTTAGGCAGCCGACCGCAATCAGCGAGAAGAGCGCGGAAGTGACGAAACTGTCCATCAGCGAAAGTACGATGATGATAAGCAAATAGGCGAGTATTGCGGTTCCCGGGCGGTCGAAGACCTGAAGCTGCACCATTCCCCAGGTTACCGCGGTCATCAGTACGATGCCGACCGTCCAGAGCCTGGCAAGGTAGCGAATATGCTCGTTCAACGCAGGCCTTGTTCTCGGGAGGATGACGTCAGGATTTGGCTTCGTGTTCAGGAGGGCCGCCATGAATTCCGAGAGGAAGCTTGTTGGCACAAGCCTATGCTCGGCGCTCGTCGGCTCGTACTCGATCGCTGTGTCTGACTGCCTCAGATGCTGCATGGCTGTTGCTCATCAATGTTCGACGGAATCCTGGAGACCACCGGTGATGCACGCCGGTCAATTCCGTCGACGTCCTATCCCTGCCTCCATGCCTCGGGATGCACGCCGGTTACGCCCTTGAATACGCGCACCAGGTGAGCTTCGCTGGCGAACCCGCACGCGAGAGCCAGTTCATCCAGGTCGGCTTGCCGATTTCTCCGCAGCAGGAACTTGGCGTGCTCGACCTGATGCTGGAGCAGCCAGCGGTGTGGGCTGACCCCGGTGGTTTGACGGAAGGCTCGCAGAAAAGCGCCAGTGGGAAGTCCGCACTCGCTGGCAAGATCGGACACAAAGATCTCGCCGTCCAATCGGGAGCTTAGAGCCTCCTTGGCGCGTCGCTCTTGCCATGGCGCCAGACCCGTGAGCGTGCAAGGAATTGCACAGCTGCCGACGCCATAGGTCTTCAGCGTATGCGCCGTCACCGCAATCGTCAGATGGTCGATGAAAATTTGGTTGGCTTCCTTGGGGCGTTGGAATGCCGGCAGCAGGGCTGTTCCCAGTCCCCTGAGCACCGCATCCTCCATGCCAACGCCGGGCTCATTGGCGAATTCATCTACCCGACCACAGCCTTCCATATCGGCGACGACATCGAGAGCGGCCTGCGGGACGTAGAAATGCAGTGAATGAAAGGTACTGATGCTGTTGGCGATCGGATTGGAGCGCAGGTCGTAGATGCTGACGCTTCCCGCTCGCAAATAGCTGGTCGGCACCTGCCGATTATCGATGAAGAGATCGTGTCGTGGGCAGTCCTGAAGCTGCACCGTGATCAGAAAGGCGTCCTCATACGGGATCGGTGCTGTAAGGCCGTGGTTGGCGATTTCGCACTTGATCTCGGTGACGGCGATCTTCGACTTTTGGAGGGAGCGCGTCACGAACGCGGGCGCTCGGTTGAGCTGGAAAGCATCTGCGAGCCGCTGGCCATAGGCGCCGCCTTGGTCCGTCATGTGAGACCCTTCTGCAAGCGATGCTGCTACTTGCATCGCCCCGCAAAAAAACGATTGTCAAATTCGTGCAGGCTTTGACCGTTTCGACCACGAGAAGTCTAAGACATTAGTCTAGATTTCGGCGCCACACGCCGGGGCTGACACCGGTCAAGCGGGAGAAGACCCGGGTAAAGTGGCTTTGATCAGCGAAGCCGGAAGCAAGGGCGACTTCCGACAGTGATAGCCGTCTCTCGCGCAGCAGGACCTTGGCCTCGTCCACGCGTTTCAGCTGAAGCCATTGGTGGGGTGATAGACCGGTCGATTGCCGAAATGCGCGGGCAAAATGACTTGCCGATATGCCGCAATCATTCGCCAAATCCGCCAACGAGACGTCACCCTGAAGACTGGCGGCGAGCGTCTCTTCGGCCCGTTTCAGCTGCCAAGGAGCCAATCCGCCGCGCGGTGGCCGGATCTGCGCAACCATGCCGCCATACGTCTTGGCCACGTGAATGCCGACCGCGAGCGTGACGTGATCCACAAATATCCGGCTTGCTTGATCAGGATGCTCGAAAGCTGGAACGAGCGAGGAAGTCAGCGCGCGTATGACGGGATCATCGACCCCGACGCCGGGCTGATAGCGAAGTTCGTGAATCCGCCGTGCCTCCGCGTTATCGGCAATGATGTTGAGGGCACTACGTGGAAAATAGAAATGAACGCAGTGGCACGCCTTGTTGATGGTGAATTGCGGACTGCGCTTGAGATCGTACAGCGTGGTCTGGCCGGCCCTGAGAAAAGTGAGCGGAGCAACGCGCTCGTCTTCAAAATATTCGTGAATGGGATAGTCGACAAAGTGATAGCCGATCAAATAGGCATCTTCACGAACAAGCGGTGCAGATATGCCATGTTCAGGGTTGTCCGAGCGCAACTCTGTCACCGCGATACTGGTATGGCGCAGTGAACGCGAAACGAATGCGGTGGCCTTGGCCCGCAAGCGCTCACCAAACCTGTCACCGTAACCGCTGCTCTCTTGCATCCCAAGTCTCAACTGCTTGAGTTGCCCTGCCGGCTAGCAGGTTAAGCTGCGCGGCAAGGCGTTCTATCTGGAATAGGCGTACGGATTCTTGTAAGGCGTACGATACGCCCTGCGACGGCGAACAACAACGATCTTTATCGTTCTAATAGACGTTAGTCGCGATTTCGGCGCCAGGCACCAGGACCAATTCCGACAAGACGTGCAAAGACGCGCGTGAAGTGACTCTGATCGGCGAATCCGCAGGTCAGCGCGATCTCTGAGAGCGACATTTTGCGCTCGGACAGCAAATTTTTTGCCTGGTCGACGCGGCGCTGCAGGAGCCACTGATGCGGCGAGAGGCCGGTGGATTGCCGAAACGCCCGGGAAAAATGACTTGCCGACAAGCCGCAATCGTTTGCCAGGTCGGCCAGGGACACGTCGCCCTCCAAGTTAGCCGCCAGAGTGTCCTCGGCGCGCTTCATCTGCCAGGGCGCCAATCCGCCGCGCGAGGTCATGGCGACTGAACGCGCACCCCCATATGTCTTGGCGACATGAATGCCAACCGCCAATGTGACATGCTCGACAAAAAGGCGGCTTGCTTGTTCGGGATGCTCGAAAGCCGGCACCAGAGAGCCGACCAATGCCCGTAGAATGGGATCATCGACACCGGCACCGGGTTGATACCGCAATTCCTCAACCTTCTGCGCGTCGTCACCTTCCGTGATCAGGTTCAGCGCGACACGCGGAAAATAGAAATGAACGCTGTGGAATGGATTATTGATATAAAACTGCGGATTGCGCTTCACATCGTACAGTACCGTCTCTCCGGTCCTGAGCGATGTTACTCCCGCAATTCGGCCGTCCTCGAAATACTCATGGACTGGATAGTCACGCAGCATAATCGCCACCAAGAACGCATCTTCGCGCGTAAGGGGCGCGGACAGGCCATGTGGCGGATTGTCGGCGCGGACCTCGGTTGCGGCGATATTGGTGTTGCGCAACGAGCGAACAAACGAGATGGCTTGCGCCCTCAGGCGTTCTCCGAAAGATTGGCCGTAAGCGCTGCTCTCTTCCATGCTCGACCAACCGAGTTGTCGTCAGGCGTTCAGAGCCGCTGATTACGGACCATGAGCCAAGCCCTGTGAGCCAAGCCCCGTCTCAGCGGACGCGCGACGGCATGCACTATTTAGGCAGCTTTATACCATTGGTGTCTTTACCGATCTTGCTGATTTTCGCTGCCCTCGGTTATTGGGTCTTTCGTGAGCGGCGACCGTCATTTCGGCGATATTTGCCCGGCGCCACGCCGAAGGCGCGGGTGAAAGCGCGGGTAAAGCTCGACTGTGAGGAAAAGCTGCAGATCAGGGAGATTTCCGCAATGGTTGCGGCTCCGTCGGCCAGCAATCCCCTTGCTTTCTCAAGGCGACATTCGCGGACGAAGCGATGCGGGGATTCTCCTGTGGCCTTGCGAAAAGCCCTGGAGAAGTGAAACGGGCTCAGGCTCGCAACCTCAGCCAAGTCCTTGAGACGGATAGTGTTATGCAGATTGGCCGCAATGAATTGCATGACGCGTCGTAGACGGCGATCGTCAAGCGCTCGCGACGCAGGCGATCTATCGCGGCGCGCAGGCATGGCTATTCCGTTCGGCGTTGTGAATCGCCTCGTTCAGCAGTTGCTGCGCGGTCGCGTGGCGGCGGACCATTTCCCATTATCTCCCGTCGGTCGCCCCGCTTTGCGGGGCACTGAGCGGGAAGTAGCCTCCAGGGTGCAGCGCAAACATCACGGAGAACCGTGAATTGTGCAGTCACGGACGCAAGCGTCTGTATTGACAGCGGAAATCCGCCATCGCAGCATCCAGGCTCCTCCGCATCAAGCTGGGAGCGCCGGATGTCGTTACACCAGGCAATTCAAACGACAGGCCTGCGAGGCGCTCGCTTTTCGCCCCCGCGAGCGCCGGCCATGATGGTCGAGCGGGCACGCCTGCTGGGCCTGATTGGCGAAAGCGTCGCGCAGCTAACGCTGATCTGCGCCCCGGCCGGTTTTGGAAAAAGCACGCTGATGCAGCAATTGCGGCGACGCTTCCAGGCGCGTGGCATCGCCACCGTCTGGCTGCAGGTGGAGCGGGCTGACAATCAACTCGGTCGCTTCCTGCAATCGTTGAAGGGGGCAATTCAGACCGCGTTCGGGGAGCCTATCGCCAGCCCGTCCATGGAAACGCCCCCGACAAATGCGAATCCGGTGCAGGGCAGGGCAGCTGACCTGATCGAACGACTATCGATCTCCGACTCTCCAATCGCTCTGTTTTTTGACGATCTCGAACTGATCCTTGATGAGAGCGTCTGGGCCTTCCTGCAGCGTCTGCTGGCCGATCTTGACATGCACCATCGCATCGTTCTCGCCAGCCGCACGAAGCCGCCTTTGGCGCTCGGCCGGCTGCGCGCGTATGGCCAGCTTCTTGAACTTGATCAGGCGGAATTGCGTTTTACACCGGAGGAGACCCAGGCGTTTCTGGAAGGTCAGAATATCGGCGTTGCAGCAATCCGGGCGCTGCAGCAGCACACAGAAGGGTGGCCCGCCGCGCTGCAGCTCGCGGCAATCGCTGTGAACGGCAGATACGGGTCCGATGCGCTGCGGGCGATTTCGGGTGCCAGTGCAAGCGTCGCCGAGTATCTGGCGCAGGAAGTGCTCGACAGTCGACCGGCCCCGCAACGCGATTTCCTGCTGCGTTCCGCCGTTCTTGACCAATTTTGTGCTGAGCTGTGTGACGCTGCGCTCGAGCGAGGCGATAGCAATGAGATGATCGCGCAGATCGTGCGCGACAATCTTCTCCTCGTTCCGGTCGACGCAGAGGAGCGCTGGTATCGCTATCATCCGTTATTTGCTGATTTCCTGCGTGTTCGCATGGCGCGGGAGAGACAGGGCGAGTTGCAGCCGTTGCATCGACGCGCGGCCTGCTGGACCTCCGCCCATGGTTTCATGAACGAAGCCATTACACATGCGCTGTCGGCAAAGGATCACACGCTTGCCGCCGATCTGCTCGCAGCGTCGGCCATGGACAATGTTCATTCCGGCCGGGTGGCAGACACCGCACACGCCATTGCACTGTTGCCCGACGCCGAAGTCTATCGCCGGCCGGCGCTGCTTCGGGCCGCGGCCTTCGCGGCGATCTTTGCCCATCGCTATGATGGTGCCAGGCGGTACATGGACGTTATTGAACGGGCCCATGAGGTTGGAACGGATGCTGATGACGAAATCGTTGCCATGCGCCTCATGATGCGCGGCTGGACAGACAGCATTCCAGATTTGCTTCGAGCCGTCGATGAATTGCGTAACAGACCGTCGCATTTTGGCCGGTTCACGGCGGGCCTCGCCAGCAATGCGAGGGCTTTCTGCCATATTGCGCTCGGGCGCTACGATGAGGCGCAGCGCGAGCTCGCGCAGGCGCACGACGCCTGCGAACCGATCGATGCGCTGTATGTCTTGAGTTATAGCGCGTGCTTCGCCGCGGCCATCGAACTTAATTTCGGGCAGGTCGCGGCCGCGCGCGCAACACTTGAACGTGCGTTCAACCGGGCCATCGCGGGAGGCGAACGCTATGGCGGCGCTGGCGCCGTCGTCGCAACCTACCTTGCGGAGTGTCTCTATGAAGCCAATGCGCTCGACGCCTGTCAGGCGCTTATCGATGATTACATGCCGATCGTGATCGAGACCGGCATGCCGGATCACTTGATCGTGCTGCATCGTATTGCCGCCCGACTGTACTTTCTGCGCGGACGCGGCGATGACGGCCAGTCGGTGCTGGTTCAGCTCGGTGAGATAGGTGCTCGGCGCGGCCTTCGCCGCCTGACCGCCGCCGCGTGGCTCGAGCGCTCCTACGCATCGTTGCGGAGCAATAATATGGAAGGTGCGCGCCGCGCGCTCGCTGCTGGAAGCGACGCGGCTCTCTGGGACAGTTTTGGCGCGTTCAATCCGCACGCCGGCGAAATCGACGACGTCACGATTGCCGGACTGCGCCTTCGGCAGGCGACAGGCAATAGCAATGAGACGGTTCCGGAAATCCGCGCCGAGCGGCAGCGCGCCGAGGCGGCCGGGCGTCGACGTCGGGCGCTGCGGCTGTTGTTTTTTGAGGCGCAAGCGCTCGAATCAGGCGGCCGACGACGTGAGGCCAGCGCGGCGTTCGATGAGGCGGTGATGCGCGCTGCGGACGGCGGGATGGTGCGGGTACTCGCCGATGAGAGCTGGGCGACAGAGCCGCTTGTGGTTCGTTCTGCGGTCATGAGGGAGCCGCGCACGGTTGGTTTGTTGCGCGAGCTCAAGAAGCCAACTGCCGCGATGACGACGGGGCATCGAGATCGCAGGGCTGAGGTAACGGGGAGCGCGGTTCGGCTTACCACCCGCGAGGTACAGATTTTGCGATTGATCTGGAAAGGAAGCTCGAACAAGGCTATCGCCCGAGACTTGTTCTTGACCGAAAACACAATCGAAACGCACCTGCGGCGCATCTACGAAAAACTCGGAACGCGCAAACGCACGCAGGCTGCAGCCATTGCGCGCGAAGCCGGTGCGATCTAGGGCGCGGAGATCATGCTCAAACAGAGAGATAGAGCGGGATGACGATCAGGAGAAAAGTCATCACGCCCTAATGCGTATTAGGCCAACCTCCTAGGCTGTGTGGACTCTTGGGATTCTCAAATCAGACGGAACGTGATTCAAGGCTTTCTTTTAGGAGGAAGCC
>NZ_JCAMOT010000056.1:0-39265 GCF_059512425.1 Bradyrhizobium sp. Leo78 | reverse complement strand
GCTCTTCACGCCCAAAGAATGCGCAAGCTACTTGGCAAACTCAGGATATGCACGAACCTAACTTCATCGCGATCTAGATCTCGCCGCCTTCCTCGCGGATCAGGCTGGCGACGGCGGCGCGGCTGGCCATTTCCTGCTTCAAGACCTCAAAGCGATGATGTGCGTCGGCCTCGCGGTCGTCCACGAACCTGATCGCGGCCTCCCGGTCCATCGGGCCGCTCACCAGGGGCTTCGAATTCTCGCCGATGGTCTCGTCGACATAATACTGGCCGTCCTGCTCGCGCACCGTCCACTTGAAGCGGAGGGCGGCCATCGGGCCGGGGCCGACTTTCGAATAGCCATGGGCTTCCTGCGGCAGCGGGCTCGCGGGCTGCTCTTCGGCCGCCCCCGGGTCGGCCTGCGGCTTCTCGATCGGCGCGGGCGCGTGCTGCTCGTCCAAAATGCTGGCGATGGCGGCAAGCGCATTGTCGGTAGGATCGCTCTGGCTCAAATCTCTTTCCTCAGGGATTGGTCGGCAAAGATGGTTGCCGACACTTCCCATCTACTCAACCCCGGAATGAGGCTGAGTTTTGGCCCTGCTGTAGTTTTTCCCTTACCCACATACCGGCGGACGCTTGTCCTTCCAGGGCCGTACCTGCTCGAGCTGGCCGGCCAGGCGGAACAGCGTTGCCTCGTCGCCGAGCCTGGCGGCGAACATCATGCCGAGCGGCAGACCGTCCTTGCTCCAGGCCAGCGGCACAGACATCGCAGGCTGGCCGGACATGTTGAACATCGAGGTACCCGGCATGTAGCGCCGCAGGATCGGCCCGATCTGTGCCAGGTCTTCCGACATGGTGTTGATCTCGCCGAGCCGGATCGGCGGCGTGCACAGCGTCGGACTGAGGAACACGTCGCAGCCCTCGAAGAAGATCGCGAGGCTGCGCGAGATCTGGAACGCCGCGAGCTGCGCGGCGATGTAGTCCGCCGACGTGATATTTTGTCCGTTGTGGGCGCTTGCCAGCGACAGGACTTCCAGGTCGTCGCCCGTCACGGTGCGGCCGATGCGCTGCTCGATCGCTCGGACGGCGACCGCGGTGTTGCCGCTGACAATCGTCGTCATCACCGTGGAGGGATCCGCTGGAAGGGTGGGGGCGCGCTCCTCGACATGATGGCCGAGGCCGGCGAGCAGTTTTGCGGTGTCGCGGACGGCTGCGGCGACCTCGGGATCGATCGCCTCCCCATTGGGCGATTTGTCCGTGAAGGAGATGCGAAGCTGGCCGGGATCGCGGCTGACTTCCTGCGAGAACGGCCGCGCCGGGGGCGGCGCGACATAGAGGCTCCACGGCTCCGGACCGTGGATCGCGTCCATCATCACGGCGCTGTCGCGCACGCTGATGCTGACGACATGCGCGGTCGAAAAGCCGCCCCAGCCCTCGCCACGATCGGGACCGACCGGATTGCGGGCCCGACTCGGCTTCATGCCGAACACCCCGCAGGCAGAAGCGGGGATGCGGATCGAGCCGCCGCCATCGCTGGCATGTGCCACGGGCAGGATGCGTGCTGCGACAACGGCGGCGGCGCCACCTGAGGAACCGCCGGAGGAATGCGCGAGATTCCAGGGATTGCAGGTCGGCCCGAACAGACGCGTCTCCGTGGTCGGCATCAGCCCGAATTCGGGGCTCGCGGTCTTGCCGAAGATGGTCACGCCGGTGTCGATGAAGCGCTGGGTGAGGGTGCTGCTGTGGTCCGCGACGAAATCCCTGTTAACGCTGGCGCCGGAGGTCGTGCGCGTTCCCTGCAGGAGGTCGAGGTCTTTCAGAAGGAACGGCACCCCCGTGAAGGGTCCGTCCGGCAGCCCTTTGTCGATCTGCTGCTCGGCATAATTGTAGTGCTTGACGACGACGGCATTGATCTGCGGGTCAACCTTGGCCGTGCGGGCGATCGCTTCGTCGAGCAGTTCGCGCGGGCTGACCTGCTTGTTGCGGACCAGCTCGGCGAGGCCCACCGCGTCGTAATTGCCGAATTCCTTGAAAGCCATATTCCACACCTAGAGCGAACGGCGCATCTTCGGGCGCGCATTCGTCTCTATCCTCTTGCTGGAGCAATGACCTTTCGGAAGAAGTGGTATCCACAGGTCATGCGCTGATGACGGGCCGATCCTTGTCGGCCCGCCCGAAGATAGACGGTTTTATCGGATTAGTTTAGCACGTCCTGGTTGATGACGTTCTGCCGCAACGGCGCGCCGTCAAGGACGCTCAGGATGTTGCGTGCGGTCTGCTTGCTCATCCGGTCGACGGCTTCGACCGTGACCCCGGCAACGTGTGGGGCCATGATCACGTTCGGCAGGCTGTGGAGGGGCTGGCCGACCGGCGGCGGCTCCTGCTCGAACACGTCAAGGCCGGCGCCGGCAAGCCTGCCCGATACCAGCGCATCGTGCAGTGCCTTCTCATCGACGATGCCGCCGCGGGCGGTGTTGATGAGATAGGCGGTCGGCTTCATGAGTCTGAAGCGCGCCGCGTTGAACATGCCGATCGTTTCCGGCGTCTTTGGGCAATGGATGGTGACGAAATCAACACGCGGCAGTGCCGCGTCGAGATCCGGCACCGCCTCGCAGCCGGCGGCCGCGATTTCGCTGGCCGGCTTGTAGGGATCGTAAACCAGCACCTGCATTTCCATCGCCAGGCACCGTTTGGCGGTGCGGGTGCCGATGCGGCCAAAGCCGACGATCAATACGGTCTTGCCATAGAGATCGAAGGGCAGCACGCCGAGCCGGTTCGCCCAAGTGCCGTCCTTGACCACGGCATGCATTTCCTGTGCGCGCTTGGCCAGCGTCAGCATCATGAACAGGGCCTGTTCGGCCACTGACGGCGAGTTCGCCGTGCCTGCCACCATCAGCGGTACCTTGCGGCGCGAGAGCGCAGGGACGTCGACTGCGTCGTAACCGACGCCGATCCGCGTCACCACCTGCATGTCTCCGGACGCCTCGAGCTCCGGCTCGCCGAATGGGGTGGGGCCAAGTGCGACACCATGGACCGGCGCATGCTGCTTCAGCAAGGCCGCGAAATCCCTGGCGGAGATCAGGTTGGGAAATTCGACGAGTTCGACGTCGTCCCGTTCGTTGAGGAGAGCCCGTGCTCCCGATGAGAGTGTCTGAGTGACAAAAATCTTCTTCTTGTTGGTGGCCATTTCCTGCCCTTGGCTAGTACGTGAATTGCGTCGTCAAAGGACGACGCCGGTCACCTCGTTTAGCAAATGCATGTTGTTGAGGTCCACAGCCAAGCGGAGCGGGGCACCATCCTGCGCGCCGGCGTTGGGATTGACCCGGCCGCAGATCGGGGTGTCCTCGAGGGTGAAATAGACCAGGGTCTCCATGCCCATCGGCTCGGTGACGTCGAGCACGGCCTCGAACGGCTCGACTCCCGGGTGCAGATGCGGTCGGGCCTCGGCGATGTGTTCCGGCCTGATTCCGAGCAGGAGCCTCTCGGTGCGCGGCACCGCCTGGTAGCGGGCGGAACGTGCCGGCGGCACCGGAAAGGCGAGGCGGTCGGTCAGGCGCAGATGCAGCCGGCCGTCGACATCCTCGAGCCGGCAGGGCATGAAGTTCATCGCGGGCGAGCCGATGAAGCTGGCGACGAAGCGGGTCGCCGGCTTGTGGTAGAGCTCATTCGGCGTGCCGATCTGCTCGATGCGGCCGTGGTTCATCACCACCACCCGGTCGGCGAGCGTCATGGCCTCGACCTGGTCGTGGGTCACGTACACCGTGGTGGTGCGGACCTTCTGGTGGACCTTCTTGATCTCGATCCGCATCTGCACGCGCAATTTGGCGTCGAGGTTGGACAAGGGTTCGTCGAACAGGAACACCTTGGGATTACGCACGATGGCGCGACCCATGGCGACGCGCTGACGCTGGCCGCCGGAGAGCTGCTTCGGCTTGCGGTCGATCAGGTCGGTGATGTCGAGCATGCGGGCCGCTTCCGTGACCCGGCTCTTGATCTCGGCTTTGGGATAGTGCTTCAGCCGCAGCCCGAACGACATGTTCTCGGCCACCGTCATATGCGGATAGAGCGCGTAGTTCTGGAACACCATCGCGATGTCGCGGTCCTTCGGCGGCACGTCGTTGACGATGTCGCCGCCGATTGTGATATCGCCGTCCGAGATGTCTTCCAGCCCCGCGATCATCCGCAGCGTGGTCGACTTGCCGCAGCCGGATGGACCGACCAGCACCACGAACTCATGGTCGGCGATGTCGAGATCGATGCCGCGCACCGCTTCGACTTCGTCATAGCGCTTCACGACTTTCCGCAGCGAAACTTCGGCCATGAGTTCAACCCTTTGTCGCGCCGGCGGTCAGGCCGGCAATGTAATAGTCCATCAGGAAGGCGTAGATGATCAGCGGCGGCGCGGCGCCGAGCAGCGCCCCGGTCATGATCTGTCCCCAGTTGAACACGTCGCCCTTGATCAGGGTGGTGATGATGCCGACCGGGAGCACGAGCTGGTCGGTCGAGGTCGTGAACACCAGGGGATAGAGGAACTGGGCCCAGGAGACCGTGAAGGCGAAGATCGTCGCCGCGATCAGGCCGGGTAGCGCGACCGGAATGAAGATCCGCGTCAGCGTCTGGAACCAGGACGCGCCGTCGATGATCGCGGCCTCATCGAGCTCCTTCGGGATCGAGGCGAAGTAGCCGATCATGATCCAGGTGCAGAACGGCACCGTCAGCGTCGGATAGATGAAGAGCAGCACGTACCAGCGGTTGATGAGCTGGATGCCGGTCCAGTCGCCGATCAGGACGAACATCTTGAACAGCGGGATGAAGAGCAGCGTGTCCGGAATAAGGTAGGTCAGGAACACGCCGGTCGCGAGCGTTGCCGAACCCCAGAACTTCATCCGTGCCAGAGCGAACGCCGCGGGCACGCTGATCAGCATGGTGATGGTCACGACGATGATCGAGACCCAGGCCGAATTCCAGAAGAAGCGCAGGAACTGGTTCGATGTCAGCAGCCCGATATAGTTCTCAAGCGTCGGATGATATACCCACCATGGATTGGTCGCCGCCGAGATCTCGGCGCTGCTCTTCAGCGAAGTGATGAGCATATAGAGCGGCGGTGTCAGCGAGAAGATCGCGAACAGCACCAGGAAGAAGTACGACCAGCGCAGCGCCCAGGCGCGGTCGCGGCTGATGCTGCCGTATTTCTTGACCTTACGGGTCGGTCCGGCCTTGTCGATCGTGATTGTGCTCATCAGGCTTCGTTCCCCCGCTTGGAGATATCGCGCAGGATGAAGATCGCCGCCACCGCGAGGATCGGCACCATGAACAGCGAGACGCTGGCGCCGAGCGGGATGTCGCTGCCCTCGATGCCGACCCGGAACGCCCAGGTCGCGAAGATGTGGGTGTGGTCGAGCGGGCCGCCGGCGGTGAGGATGCGGACGATATCGAAATTGGCGAAGGTGACGATCAGCGAGAACAGCGTCGTGATCGCGATGATGTTGCGCATCATCGGAAGCGTCACGTACCAGATGCGCTGCCACCAATTGGCGCCATCGATCGCGGCCGCCTCATAGAGCTGCTCGGGCACCGATTTCAGCGCCGCCAGATACATGATCATGAAGAAGGGGGCGCCATACCAGACGTTGACGAGGATGACGGAGAAACGTGCCCAATTCGCATCGCCGGTCCATGGGATCGGCCCGATGCCGAAGAAGGACAGGGTATAATTGAAGGCGCTATAGGAGGGATCAAACAGCCACAGCCAGGCGAGCGTGCTCATCGCCGGTGGGATCACCCACGGCACCAGCAACATGCCGCGCCATCTGCGCTGCTTGTTGGCGGGAACGTTGTGCACGAAATGCGCGACGATGAAGCCGATCAACGCTTTGAAGATCACGGCCGAAATCGCGAAGATGCAGGACTGCTTCACGACCAGCCAGAACGTGTCGCGCTTGAACAGGAACTCGAAATTGCCGAGGCCGATGAATTTCGTCATCGACTTGTTCAGCGTCGCCAGATGCAGGGAGTAGAGCGCGGGATAGATGACGAACGCCGCGACGAGGAGGATCAGCGGCAGCGTCATCAGGAACGCGACCGTCGACTTGCGCCTCAGCGCATTGTGTAAACCGTTGCGCCTCCGTGTGGCTTTTGTTGCCTGGACACGGTTCGGGTGAAGGGCGACATCGGCCATGATCGATCTTCCTCGCGAGAGTTATTCCAACGGAGAATCCGGAACGTCGGACCTGATGCCGCCAACAGCGGTGACGGTCCGCGCCGCGGCGGCCGGTTACGGCCACCGCGACGACACGTTCGCTCTCAGCTCCGCATGAAGCCTTCACACTCGCCTTCGGCCCAGGCGAGCGTCTTTTCCATCGCTTCACCCTGGGCAAAACGCAGGCACATCTTGGTTAGGGTTGCCTGCGCATAGATTTGCTGCGCGACCTTGGGCGGCGCCGGCGAGGCCGCGATCGACAGCGTTTGCCGATGGTAGGGGTCCGGATAGCTGAAGAGAGTGCCTTTCGGGGGGCCTTCCTCCTCCCACACCTTCAGCTTGGTCAGATTCTCATAGGCGGGCAGGTCATAGCCGCCGCTCGCCACCACCATCTTCTCGACCGATGCCGGCTGCGACAGGTGGACCAGGAGGCTCTTGGCGGCTGCCTTATTCTTCGAGAACGCCCAGATGTTCCAGAAGAAAGGCAGATAGGGCGCAAAGCGGCCTTTCGGTCCGGCCGGGAAGCCGTGCGTCCAGCACTGTTCGGCGATCTGCGGCGCGTCGCGTTTGGCGACGGCCCAGGCGCTGGGCGGATTCATGATCATCGCCCCCTTGCCCGAGACCAGCCACTTGTTGTTGGAAGCGTCGTCCCATGCCGACACATCCGGCGGCAGGAACGCGATCAGCTTCTTGTAGAATTCGAGCGACTGCCGCACCGCATCGGTCTTGACGGTCAGGTTGCCCTTGGCATCGACGAGCTCGGCGCCGTAGGACTGGAAGATCGCGCCCGCGGTGTCGACATTGTCGCTGGTCTCGCCGAGGCCAATGCCGAAGGGAACGCCGGCCTTGTGGCAGGCTTCGGCCGCCTTCAGGAACGTGTCCAATGTCCAGTTCTCATCTTTGGGCGGCGAACCTGCCGGATACATTTCCTGCACATCGATGCCGGCATGTTTCTTCATCAGATCGATGCGCGAGCAGGGGCCCTTGATCTGGCTGCCGACGCTGGCGGGAACGCCGAGCCACTTGCCGTTGGCTTGCCCCAGATAATTGACCGTTCCGTTGACCTTGCCGTTCTGCTTGACGAGCTGGTCCATGATGTCGTTGACGGGCTCGAGCAGTTCGGCGTGCGCATGGGGCCACCAGGTGGGCATCTGCAGAATGTCATGACCGGACTTCGCCTGGGCTTCGGCGGCGATCGTCAGCAGGTTCTTATTGCCTTGGCTCGGGATGTAATCGATCGTCACTTCGACCTTTTCTTTCGCCGCCCATTCATTGACGAGCTCGGTAGAAGCCTTGTTGGCTCCGGGCACCCAGTGATCCCAGAAACCAATCGAGAGCGTGCCCGCGGCATAGGCGCCGCGGATGTAAGGAGCCGTAACCAGCGCTGCCGATGACAGCGCTGTAGCCGCAACAAATTCTCGTCGAGACAGCTTCTTCCGTGACATGGCGTTCCCTCCCTGGTGAGCCGACGGTCAAAGACTTGCGAAATCTCGTTTTTGTTTTTTTGGCTCGCCGCATTCGAGGCGGCGGGGCGATTTCCTCGTTGGAGATCAGAGCAGAATTGTCGGCGCCTGTCGAGAAATCAGGTGAATGCTTTCGTAGAACTAACGTTGTGTGCAAATGGCTGGCAGTCGGATCTGTTAATCTTTGCGCTATGCCTGCCGCAGGGCGTTTTTTTGCGGCGCACGCGAGTGAAGGGACGCGACAGGTAGACCTGCTTGCGGGGAGAACGATAAAGTCCGGGGATCGGCGGCGCTTCAGCCGCGATCACGATCGATCATGGAGACTCCGATAATGCCAAGCTTGGTATCGAAGCAGCGTGCGCGCTTGAGGCTCTGCGCCGCGCTGGCGGCGGCTGCCATCCTGTCCTTCAATGCCTCCCCGCGCGCGGAGGCGCAGGGCTTGATCCAGGGCGTCCAGCAGGGGGCTCGTGAAGGCAACAAGGCTGCCGGGCCGGTCGGTGGCGTCTTGGGCGGCGCAATTGGAGGTGTGGTTGGCGTGGTCACGGGGGTGACCGGCGTGCTCACCGGCACCAACCCCAACAGCAACCCGGCGCCGGCGGACAGGCAAGGCGCTCCAGCCAAGAGCAGCAAGGCCGCGAAGGCCGCCAAGGACAAAGCCGCCAAGCAGCCGCAGATGCTGACCCAGGCGGGCGTGCCGCAGCTCACGGCCGAACAGATCGTCGCCACCAGCGACGCCAACATCGAGCGGATCAAGAAGGAGTTGAACCTCACACCCGAGCAGGAGAAGTATTGGGCGGGCTTCAATAGTGCGATGCACTATCTCGGTCACAACGGCGCCGATCGCGTGAACCTGCGCATTGCCCGCGCCAAGCGCGACCCGCCGGACGATATCGTGGAGCAGATGCGCAATGAGGCCCAGTTCCTCAACGACCGCGCCGTCGACCAGCGCAACGTCGCCGATGCCGCCGAGCCGCTTTATGCGAGCCTCGACGACAAGCAGAAGCAGACCTTCATCAACGAAATGGTCCGCCTAAGCCACGAGCGGGGGCTGGACTAAGTGGGAGGGCACTTCGACGGCCGCCACGAATAGCCGGGTAACCATGCCCTGGGGTAGGTTGAAGGCGCGGCACCCGGCTATCCTGCCGCAGCGGCGCGGCCTCTCCAATCGTCATGCAAAGTTGAAGAAACCTCGACTGATTCACGCCCGACTTATGGCTGATTGAAGGTCTTGTCGGGAACCCGTTGGTATGGCGCTAAAAAATGGTTTCGGCCGGCGCAGGGCTGCCGATGAACTGGTGCGGAACTTATGCCGTAGAACCTTTGCTAGGCCTTGGCGAAGTTGAGTTCCACAGCGACCCCGTCCGGGTCGTAGAAGAAGAACTGGGTGTCGCCGGTGCGTGGCACAATGCTTTCGCGGAACTGGATGTTGTGTTCCCGAAGGCGCCTGCGCACGCCATCGATGTCGGTCGCGGCAAAGGCGATGTGGTCGAGCCGGCCGGTGTCTTCGTATGTCTTCTCGGTGCCGCGGACCACGATGCCCTCGCGCGGCTTGCGGGTGCCCATCAGATGCACGGTGGCGATGCCGCCGGAATAAAGCCAGTAGCCGGGGAAATCGAGCGGCGGCCGCTCGCCATTCTCAAGACCCAGCACGTCGCAATAGAAGTTCTTGGTCTTTTCGAGGTCCTGCGGTTCGATCGTGTAATGCTGCAGTCGGCCGAGCGGCATGGTGTTCTCCTTGGAAACTAAACGAAGCTAAGGTCGCAATTGGCACCCATCATCCAGGCGCCGACGGTTTCGAAATGGCTGAGTCGGCCCTGCAGTTGCTGGGTCACGGTGTGGATGTCGCGGAAGCGGCGCTCGAGCGGATGGCCGTCGAAGATCGCGGTTGCTCCCGCGGCATTGTAGGCGAAGTCGACGGCCTCGCACGCCTTGTGGATGGCGTGGGTGGCGGCCATGCGGATGGTGATCCGCTGCTCGACCGTGATGTCGTTGCCGGCGACGAGGTCTTTCCAGATGTCGGCCATCGATTGCAGCACGAAGCCCCGCGCGGAACGCAGATGGACTTCGGCCAGGGCCAGGCCGGATTGCACCACCGCATTGTCGCGCAGCGGGCTCTTGGCGCCGCGCGGCACCTTGTTGCGTGCCACGTCGACGAAATTGTCGAGCGCACCGCGAGCGATGCCGCAAGCGACGCCGGCAAAGCCGACCTGGTAGCAGGTGCCTGACCCCATCCGGTAGAGCGGGCCGGCCTCGCGGCGCTCGCGCTCGAACTCGCGGGTGATCGAATGGTCCGCGCGGACGAAGAAGTCGTTCAGCGTGAACTGGTCGCTGGCGGTGCCGCGCAGGCCGACCGTGTTCCAGATGTCGGTCCATTCGACGTCCTCGGTCCGCACCAGCATGGTGCGCTCGATCTGCGCGCCATTGGCGTCGCGTTTCGGCGAGCCGTCAGCCGCATAGACCGGGCAATGCGCGCCGAGCCAGGTGGCGTGTCGCCCGCCGGAAGCGAACGACCAGACGCCGGTGACGCGGTAGCCACCTGCGCATTCGACTGCCTTCACCCTTGGGCCGGGACCCCAGGCCAGCACCGCGCGGGGATCGCCGAACACCGCATGCGCGACCGGCAAATCGAGATAGGCAGCCGCCATCGCGCAACCGCCGGCCTGGCTCAGACACCACGCCGTCGAGGCGTCGGCCTGCGCGATGGTCTCCATGACATGGAAGAAGGTGAGGGGATCGGTCTCGATCCCCTGCGACGACCGCGGCAGCAACAGGCGAAACAGCCTGTGGTCATGGAGCTGGTCGAGCAGCGCCGGCGGCAACCGGCGCGTTTGCTCGATCTCGTTTGCGGCCGCTGCGACCAGCGGCTGGACCGCTTTCGCGCGGGCGATCACGGCCGGATCGCCCGCAAGTTCGGCAGATGTCGCGATCATCGTTCAAAGCTCCTCAGGCTTGCCGAACCGACGCGGTCGCCGCTACGTCGGCTTCGCCCGTCAGCTCGCGATCGATCTGTTCGATCGATTTGCCCCTGGTCTCGATGCCAAGGAAGTAATAGACGGCGCCCGCCATCAGGAACCAGCATCCGAGATAGACGAAGGCGGTCGGGATTTGCGTCAGCGGCACATCAGGCTTCAGGTAGTTGCTGGAGCCGACGATCAGCGCAAGACCGACCGGACCGATGATCTTGCCGATGCCGCCGAAGCCATAGGCCGAGCCCATGCCGGTGGTGCGCAGATGCGAGGGCCAGACCTCCGCCGCATAAGGCCCGACAATGGCAAAGCCGCCATCGGCGAAGAAGAATGCCAGGGTCAACAGCAGCCAGAACGCGGAGACGCCGAACAGCGTCGCGTCGTAATGATAGCCCGCGATGATCGTCAGCGCGCCCGCGCCGAAACCGAGCAGCCCGCCGGAGGTCCGCCGTCCCAGGAGCTCCGAGAGAAAGGAAAAAGAGATGCGGCCGAGGAAGCCCGACACACTGAGCAGGATCATCATCTTGGCGGCTTCCTGCGGCGTCACCTTCAGAAGCAGTACGAACAGCGCCGGCGCCCACAGGGTGATGCCGTAAACGCCGGTCTGCGCGCCCGCATTGCCGAGCCAGGAGACGATCAGGCTGCGCGGATATTTGAAGAGATCAAGCCAGCTCGTCTTGATCACCGGGCCGGCATCTGCCGCCGTCGGCAGCGGGAGGGAGGACGGCTCCACTTGTAGCGCCCAGGCGAGCGACTTGCGCGCTTCCTCGTAGCGGCCCTGGCGGCACAGCCAGCGCGGGCTCTCGGGAACCCAGAGCCGGACCAGCAGCACCAGCAGGGACGGCAGCACGCCGATCGCAAACATCAGCCGCCACTGGTCGGAGCCCATGAACGCCCCAAGGACGGCGCCGAGCCCGACGCCGAGCGGGATCACGCAGGTGAC
The DNA here is from genome assembly GCF_059512425.1 of Bradyrhizobium sp. Leo78. Lineage (NCBI taxonomy): Bacteria > Pseudomonadati > Pseudomonadota > Alphaproteobacteria > Hyphomicrobiales > Nitrobacteraceae > Bradyrhizobium > Bradyrhizobium sp. Leo78. Next base: position 27,716 of record NZ_JCAMOT010000056.1, on the reverse strand, counting down.
GAGGCCGCCGACCCAGCCGCGCTTGTGCGAGGGCACGAACTCCTGCACCAGCGGCAGGTCCACGCAATAGAGCCCGCCGACGCCGGTGCCGACGAAGAAGCGCAGCACCGCGAGATAGATCCAGCCGTTATCGGGGGTAAAGTACAGAAGGCCCGTGGCGATCGAGAAGTTGAGTACGGTGCCGATGAATACGATCCGGCGGCCGATCCGGTCGGCGAGCCAGCCCCAGACATAGGCTCCGATGATGGCGCCGATGCCGGAGCTCATCAGGACCGTCGCCGACTGTCCGAAGGTGAGCTTCCACGGCCCGATCAGGAAGGCGAGCACGAAGCCGATCAGGAAATAATCGAAGAATTCCAGCGCGTCGCCGATGATGGCAGCCGAAAGGATCTTGATCTGGTTGCCGGTCAGACTCCTCCGGCGATCGAGAATCTCGAACATGGCGTTTCCCCATGGCGCCTGTTCATTTGATTCAAGCGGGCGTCGCGCCCATCGCCCCGCCTATGGACGACGAAGCTATCCTTCAGCTGCGGCGAACGGCAAGCCCACCAGCGCGCGGGGCACATCTGCGTTGTGACGATGAGGCGATGCATGCCGCTCTGCACAATCGCATGTGCGAGAGCGGGGCGTTCTAGCGCTTGAGCAGGGTCTTGAGCTTCGCGTCCAGCTCTTCGTAGGACATCGCGCCTTTCCATTGTTCGCCATTGACGAAGAAGGTTGGCGTGGCGTCGACCTTGAGCGTCTCCATTGCGTAGCGCTGGTCGGCGGCGATCTTGTCGAGCAGCGCTTGGTCGGTCTCGCAGGTTTCGACGTCCTGCTCGCTCATCCCGTTCAGCTTGCCGACCAGAAACAGCGTTTCCTTTGTTTGATCCATCAGGCGGGCCTGCTGCTTGAACATTGTCTCAATGACGGCGAAGTGCTTTTCGGCATCGTCCTTGCCGATGCAGCGCACCAACATCGAGGCGGCTGCGGCCTTGATGTCGAGCGGGAATTCGCGAAACACGAACCGGACCTTGCCGGTGTCGATATATTTCGAACGCAGCATCGGAAAGACATTCTCGCCGAACGCTGCGCAATGCGGACAGCTCATCGAGGCATATTCGACGATCGTTACTGGCGCCTTCGGTGAGCCGATTGCGATGTCGGGTAATGATACGGGCTTGGCGACGGCTGCAGCGGTCGCGCTTTGTGCCTTTGCCTCCCGATCTGTCGGCGGACCAAGGAAAGCAAGCAGGACAATGAACCCCAAGGCGGCGCTGGTCATATGACTGAGAACAGGCAACGAGATACTCCGCGAGTGAATAGCTTCTTCTGACAACCAGCCCGGCAGCCAGCTATGACCGGGCAAGCGGCAGGCCGAGCCGGCCGACGCCCGGGAACTTCAGGGCAGGGCGACGGATATCGATGCCAAGGACTCCGCCGAACAAGTTCAGCTCGATCCCTTCGATCCAGCCGATCGTCAGACCGAGATAACCGCCCAATGTAGCGAAGACACCGGTGCGCGACGCGGTGACGCCGTACCACTCGCCCCGGTAAGGATAGTCCTTGCCGATCGCCGTCGGCGGTAGCACCGCTTGCAGTTCCGGCACGGCGTCGAGTGCCGCCTGAACAAACGTGTTCGAGTTCGGGCCCGGCCAGGCGCTGTAATCGCCATAGTCGCGAAACCTGTAATTCTCGATGACAGCCCGGATCTTCGGGATCAGCGGCTCGGCGTTCGCGCCGTCCACGCTGACGATTGCTTCCGGCGCGGCACCGAACCATCGGCCGTCGGCCTCGAAGCCGTCGACCCGGATCGGTTGCCCCCACGCCGTGTAGTCATAGCGGCTGTAGCGCGGCGCATCCTGTTCCTTGACCACGATCCAGGTGTGGACCGCAAAAATCCCGCGCCAGCGCACGGTGCGCGCAGCATAAACTCGGACGACGGCAGCCGGATGCTCGGAGGCTTTCGGCAGCAGGCCCGCGCTCGATCGGTCGGCCGTCTGCCAATCGACGCGCCTGTCTCCTAGCAAATAGGCGACCGTCGAAAAGGCAAGCGGAACGACAATCAGCAGGACGAGAATGACCACGGATTTCTTCACAGAGGGACATCGGCGGAAGGGTGCTCATGTCGATCTAGTCATTCCGGTCCGCCGGAACCAGAGCGGGCCAGCGGGCATCAATATTTCTTCATCTCGGGGGCGAAGCCGACCCACAGCGCGACCGAGACCAGGCCGAGTGCGCCGAGCAGGACGAATGTCGGCGCATACCCGATCCATTGCGCGATCCAGCCGCCGAGCGCGGGGCTGAGCGAAGCGCCGATGCCTTGAACGGTGATCACCGCGCCCTGTCCGAGGTTGATACGGCCGGTCCCGTTCAGCGAGCGGGCGACCATTCCCGGGACCGCGACACTCTGCAGGCCGGCGCCGATGCCGTCGAGAATTTGCACGGGCACTACGCCCCACCAGCCCGTGAGGAAGAACGCGAGGATGCCGCGCAGCGGCAGTGCCAGGAAGGACGCGAGCAGCACCGGCCAATAGCTGCGGTTTTCCGCCGCGCGCATGCCGACGATCGAGGTCACGATCATGACGGCCTGCGCGATCACAATCGTGGTCGCCACGAAATCCGGCCCCTTGGCAAAGCCGTCGGCAACCGCCGCCAACCCATACAGCGGAAGGATCGCGGCATTGCCGAGATGGAAGGCCGCCAATGCCAATGCGAGGACGAGCAGCGCCTTGTGCCTCGCCAGCACCGTGAAGCCGCTTGGCTGGCTCTCCGGATCATCCTCTTTGGTGCCACGCGCAGCCCTGTTGTCGATGGCGTCGGCAGGGATCAGAAGAACGCATGCGATCGCAATGGCGCCGAAGAGCGCCGCCAGCAGGAACACGGCCGTGTAGCCGTATTTCCAACCGAGATAGCCCGATACGGCCGCGCCGACCATGTTGCCGGCATGGTTGAAGGCCTGGTTGCGGCCGTTCTGCCGGTTGAAGCCCTTCTGCCTCACGATGCCAAGCGTGATGCCGGTGACGGCGGGAACGATGGCGGCGCCGGCAAGCGAGGTTGCGATTTGCGATGCGGCGACGGCCCAGAAGTTTTGCGACAGCAGAATGAGGGCCGAGGCGGTGACAACGGCGACGCCCGGCACGATCACCCAGGCGCGCTTGTGCCGGCTTGCATCGATGAAGCCGCCGATCGGCGTCGTGATCAGCATGCCCGCGACGTTGCCTATCGTCATCGCGGTCCCAATCCAGCCGCTCGCCCAGCCGTGCGCCTGCAGGAAGACGCCGACGAACGGCCCGATTCCGGACTGCATGTCGGCCATGAAGAAGTTCAGAGCGAGCAGGGGCCACAGCCGCGCCGCCTTGTCCGATCGCTCATTCTTCTTGCTGACACGCATGACAAGTAGACTCTCGGCCGGTTAAGCGATCACCAGATGATTCTCCAAGACCGACGGCGGGCTTCCACCGCAGCGGTCGGAACAAAGCGCTGGATCATGAATTTGAAGGCGATGGTTCAAATCGACGTTCTTGAAAAACCGATCGAACGCATCAAGGAAACCTGCGTGATGATGGGCATCACGGAGAAGTTCGAGCGTGCGCTTCCGGAGCTCGAGACGTTCCTGGAAGGCGAAGTAGCGAAGGGCGAGACCCGCGAGACGCGGCTGACTTACGATGGACTCTGCTACCTCAAGCAGATCTTCGCGAGAAAGTAACAGCACGGCACACGGGAAGGTTTTCACGACTGCTCATCGGACGACGGCTCTGGCGCGGCTTCAGCATCCGCCACGGGCCATCGCAAAAGTTTTTGCACCTGGCATCAACGCATCAACGTGGCGCGGTAGCGATCGTTCCCGATCGCCGTCGCAGCTAGCGCCACATCCCGCGCATCTTGGCGCGGATGTCGACCGGCGCTGCACGATCTGCCGGCGCGGCGGTCGCCGGACGCGCAATCGGCCAGGTGGTGCGCTCGAACAGCGGCACCAGCCTCTCCGGGATGAAACGCGTGCGCGAGGCGTACATGTGCCGGTCGCCTTTGGCGCTCTGGCCGTGCACGAAGAAGCGCTGCGGCAGGATCAGGTGCAGATCATCCTTGGCGCGGGTCATGGCGACGTAGAGCAGGCGGCGTTCCTCTTCCAGCTCGGCGCTGGTCCCGGCGCCGAGATCGGAGGGCATGCAGCCGTCGACGACGTTGAGCACGAAGACCGACTTCCATTCCTGTCCCTTGGCGGAATGGATCGTCGAGAGGATCAGATAGTCCTCGTCGAGCAAAGGCGGGCCCGCCTGGTCGCTGGTCGCATCCGGCGGATCGAGCGTGAGCTCGGTCAGGAAGCGCTCGCGCGACGGATAGCCGCTTGCGATCTGTTCGAGCTGGATCAAATCCGCGCGGCGGACCTCGGCGTCCTCGTGGATGCGGTCGAGATGCGGCTCGTACCACAGCCGTGCCCGCTCGATATCGACGGGCCACTCGGAATAGCGGAGGTTCTCGATCGCGCGGACAAATCCCTTCCAATCGTCGCCAGCGCGCGGCGGCGAGGGCAAGGTGCAGAGTGCGGCAATCGGGTCGGCAGCCTCGGCCATGCGTTCGAGCACCCGCTGCGCCGAGCTTGGCCCGACGCCCGGCAGCAAATGCAGGATGCGGAAACCGGCGACGCGGTCGCGCGGATTCTCCACGAAGCGCAATAACGCCAGCATGTCCTTGACATGGGCGGCGTCGAGGAATTTCAGGCCGCCGAACTTCACGAAGGGAATGTTGCGGCGGGTGAGTTCGACTTCCAGCGGACCGCTATGCGAGGAGGTGCGAAACAAGACCGCCTGGTGCTTGAGCAACGCGCCTTCCTCGCGGTTCGCCAGGACCTGCTCGACGATGTAGCGCGCCTGATCGGCCTCGTCGCGGACGGCGACGAGCTGTGGCCTGCGCGACGATGTCCGCTCGGTCCAGAGATTCTTCGTGAAGCGCTCCTTGGCCAGCGCAATCACGCCGTTTGCGGCCGATAGGATCGGCTCGGTCGAGCGATAGTTGCGATCGAGCGTGATGAGCTCCGCCCTCGGCGTAAACTGATCCGGAAAATCCAGGATGTTGCGGACAGTGGCGGCGCGGAACGAATAGATCGACTGCGCGTCATCGCCCACGACCGTAAGCCCGCTCCCTCCGGGTTTCAGTGCGAGCAGGATCGATGATTGCAGGCGGTTGGTGTCTTGGTATTCGTCGACCATGACGTGGTCGAAGCGGCGACCGATCTCGTCGGCAAGCGCAGCGTCGGTCACCATCTGCGCCCAATAGAGCAGGAGGTCGTCATAATCGAGTACGTTCTGTTGCTGCTTGGCGTCGACATAAGCGGCAAACAGGCGCTTCAGTTCATCCGCCCAGCCCGAGCACCAGGGATAGAACATGCCGAGCACGCTCTCGATCGGCGTCTCGGAATTGACGCAGCGGGAATAGATCGCAAGGCAAGTGCCCTTGGTCGGGAAGCGGCTCTCGGTTTTGGAGAAGCCGAGATCGTGCCGGACGAGGTTGATGAGGTCGGCGGAATCCTCGCGGTCATGGATGGTGAAGGCAGGATCGAGCCCGATCCGCTCGGAATATTCCCGGAGTAGCCGCGCGCCGATGCCGTGAAAGGTGCCGGACCAAGTGAGCGCATCGGTCATCACGCCCGCGTTGTCGCCGAGCACGCGGCGGGCGATCCGTTCGACGCGCTTGGTCATTTCCGCCGCCGCGCGGCGCGAGAAGGTCATCAGGAGGATGCGGCGTGGGTCAGCACCGCTGACGATCAGATGCGCAACGCGGTGGGCCAACGTGTTGGTCTTGCCTGATCCGGCGCCGGCGATCACCAGAAGCGGCGCGCCAATGGTTCCATCCGGCCCGACGCCGTGCTCGACGGCGCGCCGTTGCGCAGGATTGAGCGCATCCAGATATGTGTCTTTGCTGTCCGCGAGCACGAATCACCCCGGAGAAAGCTAACAGAGATCGGGCCTGTGGGGATGAAGGTCCAGGGCGGGAGATAGAATTAGATTGACTTTGGCTACGCCCGTTGCACAACCGCGTCATGGGTGACGTATCGAGTTCCGACACACCGCTGAAGGCGACGTTCAAGATCAAGCTGAACGGCGAGACCGTCACGATTGCGACCGTCGGCCAGGCCTATCGCTTCATCACCAATCTGAACTCGGTGGAGTGGATGGAATTCCGCACGCTGCACGACGAGGCGGTCAGCGCGCTGGAGAAAGCCGCCGACAACGCGATGCTGGCGATCCCGGCGACTAATGCGCTGCGCGCGCTGTTCGTGCGCGCAAAACTGCTCTGACAGGAAACGGGGCGCCCAGTCTCCAAGGCCACCCCGGATTGCCGCAGAGAGCCGCGATTCGGCCATGCCCCTACGAACACGGTCACAGCGCGTCCTCCGCCAGCAAGCGGTCATAGGCGAGCGCGGAGCGCAGGTTGATGGCGGCGATCTTCAGATAGCGCGATTCCTTCATGGCATTGTTCAGCATCAGGATCGCCGTTCGCCAGTGAACGCGTTCGCGCTGATCCTCAGTGAGTGATGAAAAGAAATCCGCCACGTCGCCAACGGTCGCGATCGTCCGCCCGTCCCTCAACGCAAGCGGGAACGGGAGCGGCGAATTCCTTTCGATATCCAGCAAGAGACGCTCCGGGCAACGATCAACCGACGCTTAAGTCACCCGGCTATATCATTTGTTAACAGGAGGCGAGGGGCTGCCGGCATCGGCTAGAAGGAATCCGCCAGCGCGATTTCCGCCTCGAGCGCCTGAATACGCCGCTCGGCTTCCTCAGAGCTCAGATCCCCCGCGTATTGGCTGGGCTGGTAGGCCTCCTCCGCAAGACCCTTCAATCGCAATGCCTGAGCGCGGGTCATTTGAGCACTGGCGCGCTCGCGTACCCCGCCATATTTCGCCACCGGTGTCCTCATGGTCCGCTGCCTCGTAGTCTCAAATCCGTGACTTGACTTTATGTTCTATTTTTGTTCTAACAAGCCATGGATAATAGAATTAATGAAATCCGTCGCAAGATCAGTGCGCTACGGGACGAGATGATCGTTGCCGAGGGCGTGGTCCGCGATCAGGTCAATCACGATCACGATTGCACGGAGGCGGCGCGCCGGCTGCTTGCCATGCGCTCGGAGATGACTGAGCTGATCGGTCAGTGGAAAGCTGCCGGCGGCAGCGAACGGCTGCCCGACGTCAGAGAGCACCTGAAACGCCAGCCGGTTGTGCGACCGAAGAAGGATTGAGCGCGCCAACCAGCCTCGCTAGCCGCGTTTGCGGATAGATAGGCGGGCAGTTGCGCGACAGCACAGCACGATGTGCTCCCGCCCGCTTCCAACCAGGAACGGACGTGGTTTCCGCGCGTTTTTACCGCAAGGAGACCATGACTGAGCCCTTGCCCATATTGATCGAAGATTCGGTGCAGATTGCCTGGGACTTTCTCGAGCGCGCCGGCGAGCTTGACGATGGCGCAGTCGCGAGCCGCTTTCTGGTCGACGATATCGAACTGATGGTGCGACGGGGAGAGCGGCGGCGCCTTCTGCTGGCGAACAGGGCGATCGACGACTATCGGCGCTTCAAGCACGGGCGCGCGATGCTGGTCGGGCGAGAGCTCGAACCTGCGACGTGACCGCGGCGGAGTGTCCGCGTTAGGAACAGATTTAGCGCTTGCGCTTGCTTCCTCCAGGAGGTGTCGCATGAGCAAGGAAACGCCACTCGATGATCCCCGGCAGCAGACCGACTGGGGTTCGCACAAGCAGACCGACAAACCGTGGAAGGAGAAGCCGGAGAAGGAGCAGCGATCCGGCGATCCCAAACCTGACCTCGAAAAGTGGCGGGAGAGCAATACCAGCTGAAGGCGGTCGCAGCCACGAGCATACCGATGACCCGCTATCACTTCTGGATTGTTGACCACGATCGGGCGCTCGATGCCATCGGACGACCGGTGGGTGACCGCGACCAGGCGCTCGTGCACGCCAAGCGGCTTGCGATCGATCTCGCTGAGAGCGGGCAGGAATATCTCGGCAAAGGTTATGCGGTCGTGGTGCTTGATGATGCCGGCATCGAGATTCATCGTGAAAGTATCGATACCGCCGAAAAGAGCGGCTGACGCGAACCAGGTCGATCTGCTCGGTGAACCGCGGCCGAGCAGTTGGCCGGTCTTTGGCAACCGGAATAGCGCAGCGAGTATTGCGCGTGTCGGCCCGATGCTCCCGTTCTTGGAATGTCAATCGACGATTGTTTCGGAAAGAGGCCGGTTCAGCCGGGAAAACCCGTGGAGGCGACCTTCCAGCAGGGCGTCCATGCCACGGCGGTGCAACAAGAGCAGTCCGACTGCAAGCTGGCGAAGATCGTTGCGGTCGGCGCCGACGGGGAGCCGGCGTGCGCGGCGCAGCGCGTCGGCCGCCTGTCGCTCCAATGGAGATCGCTTACGTTCCATAAGCTCGGCCCCCGGCGGCCATCGATAATAACTACATCGAATAGTGATAACATGGCCCATTTCAGCCGCCGCAACCGCCACATAGGTTAACTTCGGTGAGTTTTGTGTCGGACGGGAACGATGAATGACGATCGCAACCCGCTGCTCACACTGATCTCCTGCGAGATCTGCAGGAAGACAATGCGGCTCGAGCGGAGCGCGCCGGGCGAGGACGGCAAGGACGTCATTCAATATCGCTGCGAGCAATGCGGGCGCATCGAACGGGTCCGGCTCGTCCGGGGAAGCTGGCCGTCCACGAGTCAGGCCGGTTGATGGGGTCGCCAAGGCTTCAGATCAGGCCGCCGACGTGACCAACTCGGTGCCCGGATAGGCGACCATCCAATCGTCCAGCAATTCATCGGAGCTGGAATCGTCGAGCACGAGCGGACGGCATGCCGCCAAATCCCTCCCGTGCGCGAGCTTGCTGCGTTTCGGCGGTCTCCTGCGGGTGGTCATTGGCCATCAATGCTCCAGCGGCATTTCCCATGGCTGCCGCAACAACAGATCTGGGGGCGGGCAGGTTCCTGCGAGCCGCAAGAAATGGCGACCCGCGCCGCGGGGGTCAGTCGTGCCCGGTCAGCTTGGACAGCTCACGGCTGAGCTCGTGAAGCTGGTAGGGCTTGCGGAGGATTGGAAAATCCATCCTGACGTGCTTGACGGAATCGGAATAACCGGTCGTGAGCAGGACTGGCAGCGTCGGATTTCGCTCTCTGATCTCGCGCGCCAGCTTCAGTCCGTCCATCTTGCCGGGCATGATGATGTCGCTGAATACGAGGTCGACATCGTCAGCCTCGATCTCTTGCAGCGCCGTCTCGGCGTTAGGCACCCAGCGGACGGTGTAGCCGAGTTGCTCGAGCAGCCCGGTACTTGCGTCGGCCACAGCGGGATTGTCCTCGACCAGCAGAACGGTCGCGGAGGCTTGCTTGTTCAAGCTCCCCTGTTCGTGATGCACGGCCGCGCTGCTGCGGGGCAAGCGGAGACGGACCTTGGTGCCCGTGCCAAGCGCGCTTTCGATCTCGATCGTCCCGCCGGCTTGGTGGACGAAGCCATGCACTTGGGAGAGGCCGAGGCCAGTTCCCTTGCCGATGGGCTTGGTCGTGAAAAAGGGATCGAACACCTTGCTGAGCACATCTTGTGGAATGCCCGCGCCGGTATCCTCGACTGAAATCAGAACCTGATCCTTGTCCAGATCATTGCGCGCCGAGATGGTGACGGTGCCGCCTTCCGGCATCGCATCGCGGGCGTTGATGACAAGGTTGAGGAGGGCGGTTTCGAACTCGGTGGGATCGAGGAAGACCGGCCAGACGTTGGGCTGGATATCGATCTGCAACGTCACCATGCTGCCGAGGGCACTTGCCAACACCTCGCGCACCGACATGATCTGGCGATCGACGTCGATGGTCCGCGGATTGACGCTCTGTCGTCGGGCGAAGCTGAGGAGCTGGCTCGTCAGGGACGCGGCACGTTGAGTAGCGTTCTCGATCGCGCTCAGTGCGCCCAGGGCCTTCACGCTTGTTAGCTCCTTTTTGATTTTATGCAGATTGCCTGAGACGATCATCAAGAGATTGTTGAAGTCGTGCGCGACACCGCCGGTCAGTTGGCCGAGCGCGTCCATCTTCTGGGATTCCGCAAGCTGTCGCTGTATCTGCTCCAGCTTGAGCTGCGCTTCGCGTCGCTCCGTGATGTCGCGGGTGATCTTGGCAAAGCCGATCAGGCGGCCGGAGCGGTCGCGAATCGGGTCGATCACAACGCTCGCCCAGAAGAAGGAGCCATCCTTGCAGACGCGCCAGCCTTCCTCCTCGTAGTGGCCGGTCTCCTCGGCGATCTTCAACGCCCGTGCTGGCTTGCCCGCCGCCCGATCCGCCGGGGTATAAAAACGCGAGAAGTGCTGGCCGATGATTTCCTCGGATGAATAGCCCTTGATTCGCTCGCCACCGGCATTCCAGTTCACGACGATGCCCTGTGGGCTCAGCATGTAAAGGGCGTAGTCGGTGACGGCCTTGACCAGAAGACGGAAATTGCGCTCGCTCTCGAAATAGTCCCGTTCGAGCTGTTTGGTCTTCTTGGCCATATGAAATCCTGCCCCGCCGACAGCAAACGCCAAAGTGCGACCTTCGTTCCCGCTTTAGGCTTGGTCTAACAGCTTGCTGAGCAGTCGCAAAAAAGTTCCCGAGGACCCGGAACCTTCCGTCAGATCTCTCATTGGTATCGTTCCGCTGTCTCCGCGTGTTATCGCTCATTTTTTCGGTCTTGATTAGATCGCAACCTATCCGTCTTATGCATCCGATGGTCCGGAACTTCGAAAATCTAAAGCCGGCCAACGTGCAGGGGGAATTTTATGAGCGATTTGGGTCCGGCTCCTCGTAGTCGTGGCGAACCCCGCCGTAACAAACAAAACGGCAAGATCGATCCCGCCCAGGACCTGTTGCAGTCGCTCCAGGCGATGCGGGCCGGTGACTTCACCGCGCGCATGCGCGGCGACTATCTCGGGATTGACGGCAAGATCGCGGACGCCTTCAACGAGATCGCCGCGGCGAACGAGCGCATGGCCCAGCAGCTCGAGCGCGTCGGCCAGGTCGTCGGCCGCGAGGGACAGACCCGCCAACGGGTGAATCTCGGCCTTTCAAGTGGCTCGTGGGCGGACATGGAAGGCTCGATCAACACCCTGATCGACGACCTTTTGTGGCCGACGCGGGAAGTGACGCGCGCGGTCGCGGCGGTCGCACAAGGCGACCTGCTGCAGACCGTTCAGCTTGACGTCGAGGGGCGGCCACTGCGCGGCGAATTCCTGCAGTCGGCGAACATCGTCAACACGATGATCAAGCAGCTCGGCGTGTTCACGTCGGAAGTGACGCGCGTGGCACGGGAAGTCGGCGTCGAGGGCCGGCTTGGCGGGCAGGCCCAGGTGCCGGAGGTGACCGGTGTCTGGAAAGATCTGACCGAGAGCGTCAACTCGATGGCCAACAACCTGACAGGTCAGGTCCGCAACATCGCGGAGGTGACGATCGCAGTCGCCAATGGCGACCTTTCGAAGAAGATCACGGTCGACGTCCGCGGCGAGATCTTGCAGTTGAAGGAAGCGATCAACACCATGGTCGATCAATTGCGCTCGTTCGCGTCCGAAGTGACGCGCGTCGCGCGCGAGGTGGGTACCGACGGCAAGCTTGGCGGCCAGGCGATCGTGCCCGGCGTCGCCGGCACCTGGAAGGACCTGACCGATTCCGTCAATGCGATGTGCGGCAATTTGACCGCGCAGGTGCGCAACATCGCCAACGTGACGACCGCGGTGGCGCGCGGCGACCTGTCGCGGAAAATCACCGTCGACGTGCGCGGCGAAATCCTGGAGCTGAAGGACACCATCAACACGATGGTCGACCAGCTCAACGCCTTCGCGGGCGAAGTGACGCGCGTCGCGCGCGAGGTCGGCACCGAAGGCAAGCTCGGTGGCCAGGCCCAGGTGCCCGGTGTCGGCGGCATCTGGAAGGACCTGACTGATAACGTCAACTTCATGGCGTCCAACCTGACCGCCCAGGTCCGCAACATCGCCGACGTCGCCACTGCGATCGCCGGGGGCGACCTTTCCAAGAAGATCACGGTGAATGTGTCAGGCGAGATCCTTCAATTGAAGGAGACGCTGAACACCATGGTGGACCAGCTCAACGCGTTCGCGTCCGAAGTCACGCGCGTGGCGCGTGAAGTGGGCACCGAAGGCAAGCTCGGCGGTCAGGCCAACGTGCTCGGCGTTGCCGGCACCTGGAAGGACCTGACTGATAACGTCAACTTCATGGCGTCCAACCTGACCGCCCAGGTCCGCAACATCGCGGAAGTGACGACGGCCGTGGCCAATGGCGACCTCTCGAAGAAGATCACGGTCGACGTGCGCGGCGAAATCCTGGAGCTGAAGGACACTATCAACACGATGGTCGACCAGCTCAACGCCTTCGCGTCCGAAGTCACGCGCGTGGCGCGCGAGGTCGGTACCGAAGGCAAGCTCGGCGGACAGGCGCTGGTGCGCGGCGTTGCCGGCACCTGGAAGGACCTGACCGACAGCGTCAATTCGATGGCATCGAATCTGACCGGCCAGGTTCGCAACATCGCGGAAGTCGCAACTGCGGTGGCGAAGGGTGACCTGTCGAAGAAGATCACCGTGAATGTGTCAGGCGAAATCCTTCAATTGAAGGAGACGCTGAACACCATGGTGGACCAGCTCAATGCGTTTGCGGGCGAAGTGACGCGCGTGGCGCGCGAGGTCGGCACCGACGGCAAGCTGGGTGGCCAGGCGGAAGTGCCTGGCGTCGCCGGCACCTGGAAGGACCTGACCGATTCCGTGAATTCGATGGCGGGCAACCTCACGGCGCAGGTGCGCAACATCGCGGAGGTCGCGACCGCGATCGCCGGCGGCGACCTGTCGCGCAAGATCACGGTCGACGTGCGCGGCGAGATCCTGCAGCTCAAGGAAACGCTGAACACCATGGTCGACCAGCTCAACCGCTTTGCGGGTGAGGTGACGCGCGTCGCACGCGAGGTCGGCACCGAAGGACGTCTGGGCGGTCAGGCCAACGTGCCCGGCGTGGCTGGCACCTGGAAGGACCTCACCGACAGCGTCAACTCGATGGCCGGCAATTTGACCGCCCAGGTCCGCAACATCGCGGAAGTCACCACCGCCGTGGCGCGCGGCGACCTCTCGCGCAAGATCACGGTCGACGTGAAGGGCGAAATCCTTGAGCTGAAGAACACCATCAACACGATGGTGGACCAGCTCAACGCCTTCGCTTCCGAGGTGACGCGCGTGGCGCGCGAGGTCGGCACTGAAGGCAAGCTCGGCGGCCAGGCCGAAGTGCCGGAGGTCGCCGGCACCTGGAAGGACCTGACCGACAACGTCAACTTCATGGCGTCGAACCTGACGGCCCAGGTCCGCAACATCGCGGAGGTCGCGACCGCGATCGCCGGCGGCGACCTGTCGAAGAAGATCACCGTGGACGTCCGCGGCGAGATTTTGCTGCTGAAGGAAACGCTGAACACAATGGTGGAGCAGCTCCGCTCCTTTGCGGCCGAAGTGACGCGCGTGGCGCGCGAGGTCGGCACCGAGGGCCGGCTGGGCGGTCAGGCCGTGGTGCCTGGCGTCGCCGGCACCTGGAAGGACCTCACCGACAACGTCAACCTGCTGGCGGCCAACCTCACCACTCAGGTGCGCAACATCGCGGAAGTCACCACCGCGGTGGCGCGCGGCGACCTCTCGCGCAAGATCACCGTCGACGTGAAGGGCGAAATCCTCGAGCTGAAGAACACCATCAACACCATGGTGGACCAGCTCAACGCGTTTGCGGGCGAAGTGACGCGCGTGGCGCGCGAAGTCGGCACCGAAGGCAAGCTCGGCGGCCAGGCCGAGGTGCGCGGCGTCGCCGGCACCTGGAAGGACCTGACCGATACCGTGAACGTGATGGCCGCCAACCTGACCGAGCAGGTGCGCGGCATCGTCAAGGTCGTGACGGCGGTCGCCAATGGCGATCTGAAGCAGAACCTGACCGTGAAGTCGAAAGGCGAGGTGGCCGCGCTCGCCGACACCATCAACAACATGACCGAGACCCTGGCGACGTTCGCCGATCAGGTCACGACCGTGGCGCGCGAAGTCGGCGTCGAGGGCCGGCTCGGCGGGCAAGCCAACGTGCCCGGCGCCGCCGGCACGTGGAAGGATCTGACCGGCAACGTCAACCTGCTGGCCGCCAACCTGACCTCGCAGGTCCGCGCCATCGCGGAGGTCGCAACCGCGGTGACAAAAGGCGACCTGACCCGCACCATTCAGGTCGACGTCCGCGGCGAGGTGGCAGAGCTCAAGGACAACATCAACACCATGATCGGTAACCTCCGTTTGACGACGGACCGCAATACCGAACAGGACTGGCTGAAGACCAATCTCGCCAGGTTCACCAATATGCTGCAGGGGCAGCGCGATCTGTCGACCGTGGGACGGCTGCTGCTGACCGAATTGGCGCCCGTGATCAACGCGCATATGGGTGTAATCTACCAGGTCGAGAGCGCCGAGATCCCGCAACTGCGTCTGTTGTCCGCCTATGCCGACGACGGCGCCAAACCGCATCCATCAATCGTGCGCTTGGGCGAGGGACTGATCGGCCAATGCGCACTGGACAAGCGGCAACGGCTGCTTTCGGACATTCCTGATGATGTGGTCCCGGTGAATTCGGCGCTGATGCGCGTGCTGCCCAAGAACGTGGTGGTATTCCCGGTCCTGTTCGAGAACCAGGTCAAGGCTGTGATCGAGTTGTCTTCGCTCGCGTCGTTCACCGCCTCGCAGATTACCTTTGTAGAGCAGCTCACCGACAGCGTCGGCATCCTGCTCAACAGTATCGAGGCGACAATGCAGACCGAGGGCCTGCTAAAGCAGTCGCAACAACTCGCGGGCGAGCTTCAGGCCCAGCAGCGGGAATTGCAGCAGACCAACGAGCAACTCGAACTGAAGGCGCAACAGCTCGCCGAACGCAACGTTGAGGTCGAACGCAAGAACCAGGAAATCGAGCAGGCGCGCCGTGCGCTGGAAGAAAAGGCGAGCGAGCTTGCGCTGACCTCGAAATACAAGTCGGAATTCCTGGCCAACATGTCGCACGAGCTGCGCACGCCGTTGAACAGCATCCTGATCCTCGGCCAGCAGCTTTCGGATAATCCCGAAGGCAATCTTGCGCCCAAGCAGGTTGAATTCGCCCGCACCATCCACGGCGCCGGCACCGACCTGCTCAATCTGATCAGCGACATCCTCGACCTCTCGAAGATCGAGTCCGGTACCGTGACCGTGGACGCCGAGGAAATCCTGACATCGAGCCTGCTCGAAACCGTCGGCCGACCGTTCCGCCATGAGGCGGAAAACCGTCATCTGTCGTTCAGCATCGAGGTCGACGAGACGCTTTCCCGCAGCATGGTCACCGACTCCAAGCGCCTGCAGCAGGTGCTGAAGAACTTGTTGTCCAACGCCTTCAAGTTCACCGCCGAGGGCGGCGTCAAGCTGACCGTCTCGGCCGCGGTCGGCGGTTGGAGCGCCGAGCATCCAATTCTCAACACCGCACCCGCGGTCGTTGCCTTCGAGGTGAGCGATACCGGCATCGGTATCCCCCTGGACAAGCAGAAGCTGATCTTTGAAGCGTTCCAGCAGGCGGATGCAGGCACCAGCCGTAAATATGGCGGCACCGGCCTTGGCCTTGCGATCAGCCGCGAACTCGCGAGCCTGCTCGGCGGCGAGATCCATCTGCGAAGTGCGCCGGGCAGGGGCAGTACCTTCACGCTCTATCTGCCGCTGAAATATTCCGGCCCGAGCGTTGCGCTTCGCGTGCCCCCCGCGCTGCCCTTATCGCAGGGCGGTGCGCCGGCGTTGCAGGCGCCCGCAACGCAGGAGCGCGTGGCGGAGGTGCTGGACGACCGGCTCAATCTCGAGCCCGGAGACATGATCCTCCTGATCGTCGAAGACGACCCGCATTACGCGCGGGTCCTGGTCGATCTCGCACGGGACAAGGGTTTCAAGGTCCTGGTCGCGAACCGCGGCGCCGAGGCATTGGACCTCGCCAAGCAGTTCCAGCCGACCGCGGTTTCGCTCGATGTGTTCCTGCCCGACATGCTCGGCTGGACCGTGCTGAGCCAGCTCAAGCACAATCCGCTGACCCGGCACATACCGGTGCAGGTCATCACGCTCGACGAGGACCGGCAGCATGCGCTGGCGCGCGGCGCCTTCTCGTTCGTCAACAAGCCCACGACGACCGAGGGCGTCAGCGCGGCGCTCGCCCAGATCAAGGAATATGCAAGGCCGCGACGCAAGCGGCTCTTGATCGTGGAAGACAATCCGGCCGAACGGCTCAGCATCAAGGAACTATTGGATCATAAGGACGTCGAGATCGTCACCACCGGTACCGGAGCCGGAGCGCTCTCGACCTTGCGAAGCATCCCTTGCGACTGCGTCGTACTCGATCTGCGGCTGCCCGATATGAGCGGCTTTGAGGTGCTCGACGAAATCCGCAAGGATGAAAGCCTGTCCAATGTTCCGATCGTAGTCTTCACCGGACGGGAACTCTCGGCCGAGGAGGATGCCGAGCTTCACACAATGGCGCGCAGCATTGTCGTAAAAGGCGTCGAATCCCCGGAACGTCTGCTCGACGAAACGTCACTGTTCTTGCACCGTGTCATCACTGAATTGCCGATTGAAAAGCAAAGGATGCTGGAGAAACTTAACAGTTCCGATGAGGATCTCATTGGCAAGACGGCGCTTCTCGTCGACGATGACGCGCGAAACATCTTCGCACTTTCCAGCGTGCTCGAACGGCGTGGTATGAAGGTACTGACGGCTACGACGGGCCATGAGGCGATCGCGCTAGTCGAATCCAATCCCAAGATTGCCATCGTCCTGATGGACATCATGATGCCGCAGATGGACGGCTATCAGACCATCGGCGTGATCAGGCAGAATGCGGCGCTTGCCCGTCTCCCGATCATCGCACTGACCGCAAAGGCGATGAAGGGCGACCGAGAGAAATGCCTGGAAGCGGGCGCGTCGGATTATCTGGCCAAGCCGGTGAACACCGAGCAATTGCTGCTCGCCATCCGCATGTGGCTACATCGCTGAAGCGGCATGAAGATGATGGACCATGAAAAGGTAAACATCCTTCTGGTCGACGATCAGCCGGCGAAGCTGCTGGCCTATGAAGTGATCCTGAAGGAGCTCGGCGAGAATCTGGTGGTGGCCGCGTCGGGGCGGGAAGCGCTCGAGTTTCTGCTCAAGAACGAAGTCGCGGTCATCCTGGTCGACGTCTGCATGCCCGAGCTCGATGGTTTCGAGCTCGCTGCCATGATCCGCGAACATCCGCGCTTTCAGAAGACCGCGATGATTTTCATCTCGGCGATCCAGGTCAGCGATTTCGATCGGCTGCGCGGCTATGAGATGGGCGCGGTCGACTACGTTCCGGTGCCGGTGGTGCCGGAAGTGCTGCGCGCCAAGATCCGTGTCTTCGCCGAGCTCTACCGCAAGACCCGGCAGTTGGAGCGGCTCAATTCCGAACTTGAGGACCGCGTCCGCGCGCGCACCGCTGAGCTCGAGCAATCGACCGCGCGGCTGGTCGAAAGCGAACAGCGCCGCAGCATGGCCATTGCCGCCGGCAAGATGGGCTCCTGGGACTGGGACTGGGTCAACGGCGACTGGATGTGGGACGATGGCCAGTACAAGATCTTTGGCGTCGATTCCAAGAGCTTCGAGCTGACATCCGCGAATATTCAAACGCTGTTTCATCCCGAGGATTTCGATGGCTTGCGCGAGGCCTGGACCGAATTCGCGAAGGGCGTGAAATCATACGAAGCCGAATTCCGCATCATCCGCCCCGACGGCGAGGTGCGCTGGTGCGTCGGCACGGCGGCTGCGACCACCGACAAGAAGGGCCGCGTGGTGCGGGTCAGCGGCGTCACCGTCGACATCACCGACCGCAAGCGTGCCGAAGAACGGCAGAGCCTGCTCACGCGAGAAGTCGATCATCGCGCCAAGAACGCTCTCGCGCTGGCGCAGTCGATCGTACGGCTGACGCGCGCGCAGAATGTCAACGCCTATGTGCAGGCGGTCGAGGGCCGGATCACGGCGCTGGCGCGGGTTCACACCGTGCTGTCGCTGTCGAGCTGGCAGGGCGCGGAAATCCGGCGACTGGTGGCCGAAGAAGTAGCGCCGTATTCGGAAGCCGGACAAATCCAGTACGAGGGTGCGGAGGTCCAGCTCGAGCCTGCCACGGCGCAAACGCTGGCGCTGGCGCTGCACGAGCTCGTCACCAACTCCGCGAAGTATGGCAGCCTTTCCTCGCTGTCAGGCCGGCTCGCCATCACCTGGGAAGTGCAGAGCGATAGGCTGATCCTGGCGTGGGTTGAAACAGGTGGACCGCGCGTGACCAAGCCGACCTCCAAGGGATTCGGCACAAGGAGCGTGATCGCCAGCATCGAGACCCAGCTTGGCGGCAATGCCGATTTCGATTGGCGCCCTGAAGGCCTGGTCTGTCGCCTAACGGTGCCGTTGCAGGGAAAGCCGCGCACGGAGGCTGCTTCATATCGAGATATGAATGCGCCAGGATCGGAGCCGGCGCTCAGTTCGCGCACTGCATAGCCGCGACGGATCAGGCATCGGAAGCCGCGATTAGGAACGTTCTCGTCACTGGCCGATTAGTTTCATCGACGTCTTAAGGATGGCTTGCGATGAAACTGACACGAATTGCGTTGGCTTTCGGATTCATGCTGTGCCCCGCGCTCGCACTGGCGCAAACGGGTGGCGCACCGAGCGGGCGCGGATCGACCACGGGAGACCCGGCCGCGAGCTCCGCCACGCCAGGCTCCGCGCCGACAACCGGCAGTGCAACGAGACCGAGCCGGAGCGGTAGCGGGACATCGACTTCAGGCGGGCGGGACAACAATGGCGACGCCGGCCGGGACCGAATGCCCGAGAGCAACATGACCGTTCGCCCGAACGATCCCGACAAGAAGTAATCGCGAAGACGTTTGCAACGGAGAGGAAGATGGGACTTGCGCAATACGCCATCGTGCCAATTCGCGACCAATGGGGAGTGCTGCATGACGGCGTTGTGAACGGTGAATATGCGACCAAGGAATCCGCGTTCGAATCGGCCGTCGCTGCTGCATCTTTGGCGATTCGGCAGGGCCATGAAGTGCATGTGAGCGTGCCGGCGCGGGAGCAGGGCGAAGCCGCCATGCAGTCCAAGCCTTAGCTGCGGAGGAGCGAGGGTTGCCAAGAGAGGCCCGTTGGGCTGTTTTTCGAGTGATCCGTTCCCGCCTAGCCGTTTATTTTTGTTCGCGCGAAGTAACCTGAGTTAGCGACGATAGATTGTTGGAGGCGCGATTCTATACTCACTTGCGAAGCGGGAGACTTCCATGACGGCAAAGCGCAATCGAAGAAAGAACAGCGTGCCGTTCGACGAGCGGCTCCAGAGAGCGGCAGACGAGGCACGCGCGGCAGCCGAGCAGTTGCCGCAAGGTGAGGCGCGCGACGCATTGCTGAAGAAGGCAAGGCAAGCGGAAACCGCCGCTCATCTGAACGAGTGGCTGACATCGCCCGGCCTGCAATCGCCGCGCTGAGATGACGATGGATCGCAAGGCTGCCTGTCTGGCGCAGGCCGATGCCTGCCGGGCGAGGGCGCAAGCCGATCCAGCAAATAGCGATCACTGGATCGAAGAATCGATCAAATGGCTCGAGCGAGCCATCGATCCAACGGGCGGCCTCTCGATGACTTTCGAGACGAAGGATGAGCAGCAGCTCACGTCAGATGGCGCCGTCGCCCCGATCGCATCTTTCGACGTCCGAGCCTCGTCAACCAGAACCGACGGGACCTAGTCGGATTCGACATAAGCCATTCGCGAACAGGCGATCGCACCCAAGGCGATAACGACGCCAGCGGCGATCAGGAAACTCGGCAAGTATAGGGACACGGTCGGCGAACCGGCGGTCTGCCGCACATGGTTGGGACTGTTCATCCCAGCAGATATCTCAGCATCCCCGTGAGCAGTGCCGCGCTGACGATCGCCAATGTCGCGCAAAGCAGGTCTAGGTTGAGGCTGACTTTGTCGTGTTGATGCTCGTGCATCGCTATAGCTGTGCATGTTGGGCGCTGGGACGAGAAATCTCGCTCAGCGCCACGCCGGCGCTGTCACCGCCGTTGGCCTGCGCAATATCGCCGAGCGCAATGATACCGACCAAACGCTTTTCGCGATTGAGTACGGGCATGCGACGGACCTGAATCTCGCCCATAATTGCCGTCACCTCGTCGAGATCCTGATCTTCGAAGCAGTACTTCACCTCGGCAGTCATGACGTCCCGGATCCGCGCCTCCGGCCCGCGGCCCATGCCGACGCCGCGAATAGCGATATCGCGGTCGGACACCATGCCGACGAGGCGGTCGTTCTCGGTGACCGGCAGCAGTCCGACGCCGAGTGCGCCCATAGCCTCTGCCGCATCCTTCAAGCTGTCTTCAGGAGTACAGAGCTGAACGTCGGGGGTCATCGCATCGCAAACTCTCATGGCAGACCTCGCTGTCGTCGTTTAGCGCCTAACCGATGTTGCGGATCGGCGTTCCTTCGGGCCGCAGGATTTTCAAGGCGGGACCGAACGGCGGCTACGACCGGGAACCAAGTCGGGCTGTCGTGCGTAGTCTGGGGTGAGACGATGCCAGGCGGGAGCGAAAAATGCCGCTCTACCATTTCGATCTCGTCAACACCAAGACGGTTGCCGATCAAGGCGGCGCGGAACTCGCTGACGATATCGCCGCGATGGATTCGGCCGACAACATCGCACGGCGGCTGCTCGGCGAACACCCGGACCTGAAGAACAGGCACTACTCGATCCTTGTCACCAACGAAGACGGTGACGAGATTTGTCGATTGCCGCTAGACATCATCCACTAGGCAAGGCGCGCTGCGCCTATGACCGATCTTATCGCGAGATCAACGACAGCTCGATGGTGCGTGCGCGCTTGTATTGCTGAAACGCGGAAATGGCGCGGTTTGACAGCACAAGCCTGTTGTGCTGGCCCTGGCTGATCATGAAGGCGACTTTCTCGATCAGGAAATGGTGTGCTTCCACCGGATCATCGATTTCGCCAGCCCGCCTGAGGTAGTCCCACGCGATCTGTACCGCGCTCTCCAGCAGCACGGGAAAGGACTCGTCCTTGAACCATGCCGACATGTCGGTTCCTCGAATTTACTGGGGAACCCGGTTTGCCGTATTTGGTTCCTAAGTGTTCTCGCGATCTATTGAGCGTGGACGGCGAAACGCACGAACTTACGTCCACGGCGCTAGGAACCGGTTCGGGCGGCGCCGGGTTGTGCCGAAAGGTCAATCCAAGGAGATACCGATGAAGAAGATCATTCTGGCCTCTGCATGCGTTCTGGCATTGTCTGCCGGCGCCGCGCTCGCGCAGCAGGCCCAGCCCGCGCCCGGTGCATCCAGCGAGGGCAATGTCGGGCCTGGCGCGACACCGCATACGAGTACGCACATGAACAAGAAGGGCATGACGACCGGCGCCGGCGGCGGCTCGAGCCGCGCGGCCCATCCTTCCAGCCATGGTGCCGGGACCAAGAGCGACAAGGGGACGCAATCGGGCGGCCGATATTAGACCGATGCGATCAAGAAAAATGCCGGCCATGAGCCGGCATTTTTCGTCAACTGGCTGCAATTACTGATCGAGGGCGCTCGGTCTGCTGGTTCCTACTTTCCCCCTTCAATCAATTGTCGCAGTGCAGCCGCGTCGGCGGGCGCGGCGCTCTTCTGGTCGTTGTCGAAATAGACGTAGACGTCGCAGCCCTGCTTCTTCCAGGAACGAATGCGCTTGGCCCACTCCGCCAGTGTCGCATCGCGATAATGGCCCTTATATCGGCCGCCGGGGCCGTGGCCTCTGACGTAGACGAAATCGGCGGTGCGCCTCCACGGTGCCGGCGCGTCGTGATGGTCCGAAATGCACAGCGAGATGTTCGCATCGGACAGTAGTCGCATGACTTTCGGGGCATACCAGCTTGGGTGCCGAAACTCGAAGCTGTAGCGGCGCTCTTTCGACAGCAGCTTGAGGAAGGAGGCGAGGCGATCCGGCTTAGCCTCAAACTGCGGCGGCAGTTGAAACAGGATGGGACCGACCTTGTTTCCCAGCAGCGACAGGCGAGCTTCGAGCAGCTCGAGACTGTTGACCGAGTTCTCCGACAGGCGCTTCCAATGTGTGATAAACTTGGACGCCTTCCAGGCGAAGACAAAATCCTGATCCGTCTGCTCGCGCCAGCCCTTCACCGCTTCGGGCGTTGGCGTGCGATAGAAGACGCCGTTCAATTCCGTGGTCGGAAACTGGCTTGCGTAGTAGCGAAGCTGGTTCTTGAGCGGCAGGCCTTTAGGGAAGAACGGCCCCCGCCAGGAATCGTAGTGCCAGCCGGATGTCCCGATCAGAATGCGCGCCATAAACTCGCGATGCGTTGGAGCGAAATGAAGCACAGAGAACCGGCACTCTGTGTGAGGGTTCCAATTCCAATCGGTAATCCCGGTCGTTCGCCGGAACCATGGTCTGACCGCGCGGTTAGCCAAATCGATTGCAAATGATCTCCTTCGCTTGAGGTGCTGTCGTGGATGCCATGACCCGAGAGCATGGGCCGTCCGCAGAAGAAACGCGGCCTCCGGAACGCGCTCCCGAACAGAAGCCTGAATTCAGGGATGTCGGCGAAACGCAAGACAGCCCGCCGACCGCGCCCGAGAAGCCATCGATGCGCGATCGGCTCCGCGAGCATTGGCTGTTGGCGATCGTGGGCGCCTGCGTTCTCCTGGCTGCGCTGATTGGCGGCGTCGTCTATTGGCTCGAGGTCCGTAACTACGAATCTACCGACGATGCTTTCGTCGCCGCCCGCAGCTTCTCGGTTGCGCCGAAGGTCGGCGGTTACCTTGTCGATGTGCCCGTTACGGATAACCAGCACGTCAATGCGGGCGATCTCCTCGCCCGTATCGACGATCGCGACTACAGGATCGCCGTGGACCAGGCCGAAGGGCAGGTTGCAGCCGCGCAGGCCAACATCGCCAATCTCGAGGCTCAGATCACCAGCCAGCAAGCCCAGATCGATCAAGCGAGAGCACAACTCGCGCAAGCCGAAGCGCAACTGCAATTCGCGCAGCAGGAGGCCGCGCGCGCCGATGATCTGCTGCAGAAGGGCGCCGGCACACTGCAACGTGAGCAACAGACCAAGTCCGATCTCGAAGCGCAGCAGGCCAACACCACGCGTGCGAGAACGGCGGTAACGGTGGCGGAGCTTGGGATCAAGCCGCTGCAGGCCCAACGCGAGAGTGCCAAGGCCTCGCTGCAACAGGCAGAGGCACAGCGCGATCAGGCCAAGCTCAATCTCGACTACACCAACGTCACAGCGGCCCAGTCCGGGCGCGTCGTCAAGCTGAGCGGCGCCAAGGGCACATATGCGATGGCCGGGCAGAGCATCATGATGTTCGTGCCCGACGAGGTCTGGATCGTCGCCAACTACAAGGAGACCCAGCTTCGCGACATGCGTCCGGGCCAACCCGTCGAATTCAGGATTGACGCCTATCCGGACCGCAAACTGACCGGACGCGTGGACTCGGTGCAACCCGGCTCGGGTACGGCGTTCAGCCTGCTGCCGGCGGAGAACGCCACCGGCAATTACGTGAAGGTCGTGCAGCGCGTGCCGGTGAAGATCGTGGTCGATCATTGGCCCGCCGACGTCCCCGTCGGCCCCGGGATGTCGGTCGTGCCCTGGACGAAAGTGCGATGACCGACACGACGCAGGCCGGCGGCTGGTCGCCGGAGCGTTCCGCCGCCGGTGGACACAATCCCTATCTCATCGCCTTCGTCGTCTCGATCGCGACCTTCATGGAGGTGCTGGACACGACGATCGCCAACGTCGCACTGCGCCACATCGCGGGCGGACTGGCGGTCGGGATCGACGAGAGCACTTACGTCATCACCAGCTATCTCGTCGCCAACGCGATTGTGCTGTCGATTTCCGGCTGGCTCGCCACCGTGATCGGACGCAAGCGCTTCTACATGATATGCGTGGCAACCTTCACCGTGGCCTCGCTGCTGTGTGGGTTTGCCTGGAGCCTGGAATCTCTCGTGCTGTTCCGCATCGTGCAAGGGCTCGGCGGAGGAGGCATGGCGACCTCCGAGCAGGCGATCCTCGCCGACTCCTTTCCGCCGGCCAAGCGCGGCCAGGCGTTTGCGATCTACGGCATCGCGGTCGTGGTGGCGCCGGTGATC
The DNA here is from genome assembly GCF_059512425.1 of Bradyrhizobium sp. Leo78. Taxonomy (NCBI): domain Bacteria; kingdom Pseudomonadati; phylum Pseudomonadota; class Alphaproteobacteria; order Hyphomicrobiales; family Nitrobacteraceae; genus Bradyrhizobium; species Bradyrhizobium sp. Leo78. The sequence continues at coordinate 3,474 of NZ_JCAMOT010000056.1, read as the reverse complement.
GGGCCGACGCTCGGCGGCTGGATCACGGACACCTATTCGTGGCACTGGGTGTTCCTGATTAACGTGCCGATGGGACTGCTTTCGCTGTTCCTCGTGGGGACGCTGGTGAACGAACCGTCGGGTGCCGAGGAGGAGCGAAGGGCATTGCTTCGGAAAGGACTTCGCGTCGATTATGTCGGTTTCGCTCTGGTTGCGATCGGGCTCGCTTCGCTGGAATTCGTCCTCGACGAAGGCCAGCGCAACGACTGGTTCGGATCGAACATGATCCTGGTTTTTGCGCTGGTTTCCGCCTTTTGCCTGCTGGCGCTGATCCCCTGGGAATTGACGCGCGAGGAGCCCATTATCGAGCTTCGCCTGCTCGGCCAGCGGCAGTTCGCGGCTTGTTTCCTGGTCATGCTCGGCACCGGCGCAGTCTTGATTTCGACCACCCAGATCCTGCCGCAACTGCTGCAGGCGGACGAGAACTATACCGCGACGCTCGCGGGTCTCGCGCTGTCGCCGGGCGGCATCTTCACGATGGTGATGATGCCGATCGTCGGCAGGCTCGTGAGCGTCGTCCAGCCGAAGCACCTGATCATGCTCGGCGCCATGATCGTGACGCTCTCGATGTGGCATCTCACGGGGCTCACCCAGGATATCTCCTATGGCTATGCGGCGTGGTCGCGCATCTTTCTCGGCATCGGGCTGCCGTTCCTGTTCCTGCCGGTGACGACGGCCTCCTACGATGGCGTGCCGCCGGAGAAGACCAACCAGGCGTCGGCGCTGATCAATGTCGCGCGCAACATCGGCGGCTCGATGGGAGTCGCGCTGGCGCAGACCGTGCTGGCGCAACGCCAGCAATTCCATCAGAGCCGGCTGGTCGAGCATGCCGCGCCATCCGACATCGGTTACCAGCAGACCATCGATGCGATGACGCGCTACTTCCAGGCGCAGGGCTCCAACGCTTCCGAGGCGGCATCGCAGGCGATCGCATGGGTCGGCCAGACATTGCAGCGCCAGATCGACTTCCTCGCCTATATCGATGTGTTCTGGACGCTCGCAGTCATCGGCGCCCTGATGATCCCGCTCGCGCTGAGCATGCGCTCGATCGATCTCAACGCGCCGGCAAGAGGACATTGACGGCCAAATCGTCGCAACCACAGACGCGATTGTGAAATGAGCCAGCCAAGGTTCTGGGCTATGGATGCGTGTTCGCGAGATCATCGTCTCGCGTGAGGATATGAAATGCCCTGGAAGCCAGTTGCAGCGAGCGTCGTGATGGCGGCCTTGCTTGAGTTGATGAATGCAGCTGCTGCAAGCGCGCAGCCTGCTGTGCTGAAGGGACAGGAAGCCTATGGCGATTGGCGGCGCGACAAGCCCGGCACGTTGCGCCTGATCACGCCGCAGGATCTGCCCAAGCCCGGCGCGACGCCATCGAGCGCGAACATGTCGCGGGTGGTGCCGCGAACGGCCTCCGCAATTCCTCAAGTGCCGCCAGGGTTCAAGGCCGAGCTGTTCGCCGACGGCTTGAACGGGCCGCGCATCATCAAGACCGCGCCGAACGGCGACATCTTCGTGGCCGAGACGCGCGCCGGGCGTATCCGGGTGCTGCGCGCCGCCGATGGGGCGACGAAGCCTACGATCAACGAAGTCTACGCCAGCGGCCTCGATCGTCCGTTCGGCATCGCCTTCTTTCCGAATGGCGATAACCCGCAATGGCTCTATGTCGCCAACACTGGAAGCGTGGTCCGCTTTGCCTATCGCAATGGCGACCTCAAGGCTTCCGGCAAGCCGGAGACAGTCGTCGCCAAGCTGCCGCACGGCTCGGGTCACTCGACCCGGGACATTGTCTTTACGCCCGACAACAAGCGGATGCTGGTCTCGGTCGGCTCGGCAGGCAATTCGGGGGAGGGCATGGGTAGCCCGCCGGGTGGCTTGGAAGCCTGGAAGCGCGAGCGCCCGCTCGGCGCCGCCTGGGGCAACGAGACCGACCGCGCGGCGGTGCTCGCCTTCGATCCTGACGGCAAGAACCAGCGCACCTTTGCCACCGGCATCCGGAATTGCGTCGGGCTTGCGATGCAGCCGCAAACGGGCGTGCCTTGGTGCTCCACCAATGAGCGCGATGGCCTCGGCGACAACCTCGTGCCCGATTATGTGACCCGCGTCCGCGAGAACGCGTTCTATGGCTGGCCGTGGTTCTACATCGGTGCCAACCAGGATCCGCGGCACGCCGGCGCGCGGCCTGACCTGAAGGACAAGGTCACGGTCCCGGACGTGCTGCTGCAGGCGCATTCCGCTTCGCTTGGCCTCACGTTCTATGACGGCCAGAGCTTTCCCGCCGAGTATCGCGGCGACATATTCGCGGCCCTGCATGGCTCGTGGAACCGGTCGAAGCGCACGGGCTACAAGGTGATCCGCATCCGGTTGAAGGACGGCGTGCCGACCGGCGAATACGGGGACTTCGTGACCGGCTTCGTCATCAACAATTCCGAAGTCTGGGGACGCCCGGTCGGCGTCGCCGTAGCGCGTGACGGTGCGCTGCTCATTACCGAAGACGCCAATGGCACGATCTGGCGGATCAGCCGTTAGCCTCTTAGCCTTGCCCGTCGCTGAGCCCGTATTCCTCGTAAATCGCCAGCGGATCGGCGTCGGGAAACAGCCGGCACTTCGCTTGCGCCAGATGCAGGGTGACGGTTCCGCGATCGCAGCCGGCCGCAAGCAGCTTTCGGATGTCTTCCATGTGCGGACGCGGCTGGTGTTTTGAGGGAAGCTGCTCGAGGGCGACGAGCGCCGTCGCCAGCGCCTCGGTGATGACCCATTCGTCGTGGCCGGTGATTCCCTTTCTCGGCATCGCCACACCTCCCGCATTGGAGCAAGGTACATTCTAGCGTAAAGCCAGGGCGCGCCAGCGTAAAGCCACGGCGTACCGCCATTGTTGGATTGCATCCAGCAAGGCAGATGCCTACGACGTGCACACCATTTCCGGCACAGCATCATGCAGCAATTAAGGCTTCCGGCCGACGATCTCACCGGCGGGCTCAACACGTTTGCTGAATTGGTGGGCGCGCTGGGCCCGCTGGACGCAAGCCGCGGATGATGGGTTTCGCTGCGCTCTACCCATCCTACGCTGTCGTCCCCGCGAAGGCGGGGACCCATAACCACAGGATGTGGTTGTGGAGAAAAGCAAGCGGTGGTAGCGGAACATACAACAAAGGCCTGGGGTTATGGGTCCCGGGTCCCGGCTACGCCAAGGGGCTTCGCCGAGGCGGGCAAGCCCGGGACGACGTGGGGAGAGATCACGGTTCAATTGTCAAACAGCGAGAGGATGTGAGTCCGCGTTCTCGCGGCATTCGCTGCCCGAGCTTTGCATCACTTTCACCCTCTCATCGAACAGAGGGCGCAGGGAAAGCCGGGTGCTGGTTGCACCCATGGGTCCCGTGCAACAAAAAGCACGGGAGTAGGACCACAGGTTCAACCGAAGCATTCCGGCTTTCC
>NZ_JCAMOT010000055.1:0-41756 GCF_059512425.1 Bradyrhizobium sp. Leo78 | reverse complement strand
GCTCTTCACGCCCAAAGAATGCGCAAGCTACTTGGCAAACTCAGGATATGCACGAACCTAACTTCATCGCGATCTAGTTATTGCAACTCTTAGCAATTCCGCGGATTAGCCATTGATGGCGGAGTCGTTCGGCAGTTCATTCACTATCGTTGAGGTGACCTCGGACGACGCTCCGCAGCCAACGAAGCAGATGTGGCTCGCCTTAGCCAAGCCCAATCAGGCATTGACGCTGGTCCTCGCCGCCGTTCCCGAAGGCTGGACTGCGGAAGTTGTGCCAGCGGTTCTGACTGAAAAGCAGCAGAGGATGTTCGAGGAACTCAACCTCGAACCCGGCGATGTTTACAGGATCGCCCCAGAGTAAGGCATCCTCGGTGGGGCGGGCGACGTCTGCTATTTATTCTAGGCCGAACATGGCTCAACGAGGTTCCCTTTTCGGCCGCCTTCCTACATAGTTCGGCATGGCAAAAATAAAAGTGAGCTTCAAACCAGTGCGCAAATCCGAGGGCGACTGGGTTATCATCGCCGAGTACCCGGGCGCAGAAGCGCGAGAGATTACGGGCTTCACGAGCAAAGCCGATATTGACGATTGGATGAATGGAGAGCGTCGGATCGGTTGGCTCCGATCACAGGGTTACGCGAAGTGACTCGATGACCCCTTCAGGCGTGCGTCCGGTGCTTCTGGCGTGCGCTGAAGGTCTGACTCACTTGTACTATTCCAGCTCCCTACCAAAGCGCCATTCTCGCGGGCGGCCGAGTATCTCTCGCGGCAAGCAGGGTGCTGAACGCTTGTGACCCGTCGACAATTCCCCGCGGCCGGTACCCAACGTGTCGACCTACAAAGAAGTGTTAAACTCGCTTTGAAGTTGGCAGCAGCCTTGAAGTGGCCAGCAACGTTATTAGGCGAGTTGGCGGTGATCGATGAGTGTAAGGATCCTACGCAAACGGCGGGACCTCGACCAGCGTTCCGATCAATCGCAACAATGCTTGCTGTTCGGGTCCCTTCCCGTCACGCAAAAACTCCCCCAACTCGACGTGAGATAACCGGCCACCAGAGGGCGCATTGGGCTGGTGGATGATGAAAGCGTAACCGTTTGTCGGCTCGCGTGCGATGAACCATGCGTCGCCATTTGGGCTACGATAGAGCTCCCGCCGGTCTGACATTTTTCCTCCTAGCTGCCTCCCGACACTGTCGGAGGCCGATGGACGCATGCGGGAATCAGGCGGAGATCATTGAAAATACGAAAGCTGATCTTCCGTGACGACGCGCTCGATCTTCTCGGACTTGCATTTGATACGGTACCTAAGTCGTCCATCGGACTCGATGGGCATATGCTGTACGATAGTGTAAATCATCGGCGGTTCAGTTGCGGCGCGTCCTTGGGGACCTTGAGCTTGGTGCCGAACCTCTTCATTTAGCTTATAGGCGTATGACATATTTTCCTCGACGTTTACGGCTCTATCGGCGGTCTCGCTAGTCTTCAAGAATGGATTTTGTAGCCTCGAATATCTGCTCCGCTGTGCCCTTGATCGTGCCCCTCGCCCAAGCTTGAAACACGGTAACGTAGGCGTTCTTGTACGCCTCTTCGTCTGCAGAGAAGTAGACTTCGTCTGTGGCGGTATCCAAGACAAGCGCTCCCGTATCGATACAAATCTCCTCGATCAGGACCATGCGTTCTTCTTGCTCGGCCAGATGACGTTTAACTATGCTCATTGACTCTCTCCTGCTTGGCACTGAGGAATCACGTTCCCGATGCGGCTGGTGAACATGCTGACGTAGTCCACCGGACACAGGCGCAACAGGAAGCCGCAGTCGCGCCCGCTTTTCGATCTTTTTACCTGCTTGAATGAAAAACCCCGCCCCGATAACTCGGGAGCGGGGCAGGACCACAAGCTCTACCAGTACATCCGTGGCTAGAGCGATAGGTCTGTCGTGCTCTTAACTAAGCAGCACGAAGATTTTCGGCAGCGGACTTGCCAGTACGACGGTCTGCGACGACATCGTAAGATAGCGTCTGACCTTCGATCAGAGTTCCCATACCGGCGCGTTCGACCGCGCTGATGTGAACAAAGACGTCGTTGGTGCCGTTTGATGGCTGGATAAAGCCGAAGCCCTTTTGGGTATTAAACCACTTCACTGTACCGGTGTTCATCAGGTTTTCCTTCTTATGCGCGCAGGACCTGGCGCGCGGAGTTGCGGCCAGCCGTCCGGTTAGTCGATGATGGAGAATGTCTGAAACGTGCGCGCGCCGTCAGGATCTGAGGCGAAAGCGGAACAGTTGTTCGACCAGTATCGATAAGCGGCACAATACACTAGCAGTTGAGAGACTTCAAGAAGAAAGCCAGCGGCGCGTCATCGTGGTAGTGCACCGATCGTCAGTAAGATCACGTCGACCCGGCGACTAGCGCCGGCGAGGCTCTCAGTGGTCGAAGCATCGGCAGCATGGCGTGTTCCAAATGTTCCGATCAGCGAACTCCTATTGCCCTTGCTAAACCAAACCAAGCCCGTGGCGCTGGTGGTGTGCAGCCGTGCCGGAAGGTCGGACAGCACAAATTTTACCTAGAGAGACTTACACAGATCGGAATGAGGCCGCTGTATGGCGGCTTTTTGTTTTTCTTTTGCGAGTGTGATGTCTCTTCATGGACTTGGTAGAGTGAGAACATCACCGGCAGTGACCAATACGGGCGCTGGTGGCTGAGAGACCGCTTGCGCTCCCGCCTGCATAGGACGGGAGCGAGACATGTCAGACTTCCTTCAATCAGATGTTCGCGTGATGCAACTTCGTCATTTGGAGGAAGCCGAGCGGCACGTTGCCGAAGGCGAACGACACATTGCTGAGCAGGAGCAGCGGATTGAAGACCTCGCTCGCCTCGGCCACGATCTAGCGGGAGCTAAGCTACTTCTGGAGAAGTTTTATGCATCTCAGGTGCTGCACATCCAGCACCGTGATCGAATTCGCAGAGAGCTAGAACGGTAGGTCACTCAAATCGGCTGCCTCCGATGTCGCCTTGTGGCCCCAAGCGGCGGTCGGCGGATGTCTGCTATTCCGCCGCTGTTAAGGGAAAAGCAGACATCTGGGGCACTGGCCAAAAATGACGCGAATGACCTAACTGCGACACGGGATAAATCGTCCGACGCTGGGCCGGGCGCGCTGTTATTCTCAGTGTCCCGATGCCGCCGTCTCCTTTCTCCCATTGACCGAAATGAAGTCAATGTTCGCATCGGATAGAAATAGGAATTAGGCTATCGTCGAGGTGGCCTCTAGGCGGCAAAAACACTCTTAGGGAGGACCCAATGCGTCATCTAGTTGCGTTAGCGGGCGCTGCATATGTCGCGCTTATGATTGGCACTGCAGCCTTTGCCCAGGTGCAACCGAATCCTGACAATCCCAACGATGCGATCCCAGACACATTGGCTCCGCCGCCCTATGGTGAGCCCATCAATCTTGAGATGGCCAAGAAAGTGGCGGCCGCTGCCATCGCCGAAACAGCAAAGCGAAATTGGAATGCGTTCTGCGTCTCTGTCGTCAACCCAAGCGGCGATCTTGTTTATTTCGAAAAGCAGGATAATTGCCAATATGAATCGATCAGCATCTCGCAGCACAAGGCGCGTACCGCTGCTCGATATCGTCGTCCAACGCTGGTGTTCGAAACGCTGATCGGTAAAGGACCGTACTTCGCCTATCTGACGACGCTCGATGGTATGATTGCGTCACGGGGAGGCAATCCGCTGATTGTCGACGGCAAGGTAATCGGCGCCATTGGCGTAAGCGGCGGTACCGGCTCGCAGGACAATGTGGTCTCGTTGGCCGGACAGGCTGCGCTCAAATAAGCTCGATAGCTTTAGTAAGGCCGTCCGCCGGGGCTGTCCCCGGCGGATGTGAGCACAAATTTTGTACGGCTCTCAGCTTCTTCCCAATTCAGAGGAGTGCTCGTCCGTGCCGAAATGTCGGTTATTGGCCCCAAGCGGCGGTCGGCGGACGCTGCTATTCCGCCGCTGTTAAGGGAAAAGCAGACATCTGGGGCACTGGCCAAAAATGACGCGAATGGCCCTTCTGCGACGTGCCGGTGCGGTCGGATGTCCGGTCTACCCCAAACCGGCCGCTTCGACGGGACTCGGAATTGGGCCATGTCGCGCAACCCGGGACTCGGAATCGATCAGGATCTGACTCGAAATCCGCTTGATAGACCAACCTGAAAAATATTGACGACCTTGTCCCGCCAGACTCGCAGCTCGCTTTAGAGTACAATCCAGTCGATTTGAAAGGCGAGAACCGCCCAACCATTCCAATTAGGGGCTACGGTTCGACTATTTGCCTGAATGCAGGTGCAGACCATCACAGCGCATTTCACGATGATGCGAATTCTTGTCTCTCCCTTCGCGGTTCATACGGCAACTGTGGATCCCCGCCGGCTGCGGATGAATCATCCGGAACCGGTAGAATGACCCGGAACGAGCTCCCATCCGTCCCTTCGCTTACGAGTTCAATATGCCCGCCGTTCGCCTCAATCGCCCAGCGAGCGATTGCGAGCCCCAGACCGACCCCGCCCTCATCCCGAGAGCGGCTTGGGTCGATGCGATAGAAGCGATCGAAAATATGATCCCGATGCGCGGCAGGAATCCCCGGTCCGGTGTCTCGCACCTCGATTATGGCCCGCCCATCCGTTGCATTCACTCCGACGGTGATCGTGCCACCATTTGGAGTGTATTTTATCGCATTGTGTATCAAATTCATGAGGGCATAACGGATGAGCGCGGCGTCTCCCGTCGCATGGACTGGGATCGGGGCTCGAAGCACGAGTTCTTGTTGCTTTTCGTCAGCGAGCACGCGGAGCTGATCGACGACATGTCCTGCCAACCCTCCAACGTCCAGGTCCTCTGGAGCCAGTTGGACCTTTCCCGAGTCGGCGCGCGTGAGAATCAGAAGGCTCTCGACTAGCCGCGTGAGCCTGTCGACCTCCTCCAGCATGCTGCCGATGACGTCGCGATACGTGACGGCGTCAAGCGTATTCTGCAGCGCCACTTCCCCCACGCTGCGCATTGCTGTGAGTGGGGTGCGTAGCTCGTGCGAGGCGTCGGCCGTGAACCGGCGCAGCCGTTCGAACGCATCTTGCAGGCGGGATAGCGTGTCATTGAATACTGTCGCGAGCTGCCCGAACTCGTCCCGGACGTTATCGACCGGGAGCCGTTTGGCGAGCGATTCCGCAGTGATTTCCCGGGCCTTCTGCGCCATAGCGCCGACCGGAGAGAGTACGTGGCCGGCAAGGAAGTAACCGCCCGCGATCGCCAGGCCTGCAGCGAAGGGAATACCCATCGCGAGGATCACTGCGAGCGTCCAGAGCGTGTCCCGCAAGGAGGTTTCCTCAACCGCGGCGGCTACGCGATAGGAGGATTCAGAAACGCTATGGACGCGATAGTGCCGGCCGGTCGGAGCCGTCCAAGACTGCGGCGATGCCGAGTCAGCTGGCTGCAGCGCGCGTGATAGTTCTTCTCGCTCCCATGCTTCGGTTTGCTGACGGATGTCGCCGGCCTCGTCCACCTGGAACAGTGTGATGCCCCAGTGGGAAGGGAGATCCTTCAGCTCGTCCGGTTCCTCGCGATAGATATTACCAATGGTTGCGATCTCTCGGTCGAGCTGCGCGTCCAGTTCGGCATAGAGGCGAGTCGCGACGAAAAGCAGAATGCCAGCGGAAAAAATGCATACGATGAGCGTCAACACACCAGCGTGCCAGAGGGTAAGCCGCGCACGCACGCTTGGCAGGCGGAATCTCATTCTTGCCTCCCGCTCAGCATGTACCCAACGCCGCGGACCGTGTGCAGCAGCTTTTTCTCGGATGGTTCGTCGATTTTGCGACGCAGCCGTGCGACGGTGACATCAATCACGTTGTCGAGCGGTGTAGCTCGGGAAGTCGCGTGCCACACGTCGCGCGCCAGCATCTCCCGCGACACCACACTGCCGCTGTGGCGCAGGAGGTATTCGAGCAAGTCAAATTCCTTCGCGGTCAGGTCGGGAGAATGCGCTCCCCTGGAGACTTTGTGTGTGACGAGATCCATCTGGAGATCCTCGTGCTGTAGCTTGAGAATCTGATCCATGCGCCCCCGGCGGACCAGCGCGCGAATGCGCGCGAGCAGCTCGGAGAATGCAAACGGCTTGGTAAGGTAATCGTCGGCGCCTTGATCGAGGCCCATTACCCTGTCCTCGACAGCGTCCTTCGCCGTCAGGACCAATACCGGCGTCTGATTGCCACATTTGCGCAACGTGGCGAGGACATCGATGCCGTCGCGGCGTGGCAGCATGAGATCGAGCAACAGAAGGTCGAAGGAGCGCTGGCTCGCGAGGAAGAAGCCGTCCTCTCCCGTCGCAGCAATCGTAACTTCATAGTGCTCCGCCTTAAGACCTTCGCGCAGCGCATTCGCGAGCTTCTTTTCGTCCTCGATAATCAAAATGCGCACGGTGTACTCCGCTGCGAGAGTTCCTACGGCATTATAGACACGGTTCGTCGCTGGGGCAGCTTCCTGACAGGAATTTCAGAAATTCTTCAGTGGTGGCGCACTGGGAGACAGGCAAGATCAACGTGGTCGAGCCGCACCACGAAGGCGAGCATCGGCTCGACCAGTGGAACTAATCGGGACCAGAAATGGCAACAATGTTGCGTGGCCAAAAAGACCCGATCGAAATCCGCCCGGCCGACTTTGGATGCTTCCGTCAAATTTGAGAGGCAGTCCACAGAAGCGAACTCTCGCGCATACAAGGAGGAGCTCAACATGATGAGAAAAGGCCTGATGCTCGTTATCGCGGTCGTATTCGCGACGTTGGGGCAGAATCTTGCCTGGGCCGAAGATGCTGATCAGGCAACTCTGATCAAGGCGCTGCCAAGCGCCAAGCTGACCCTGCAGCAAGGCATCGACCAGGTGGCTAAGGGAACTGAAGTGCCCATCGAGGCGAAATACGAAATGGTCAAAGACAAGCTCATGCTGTCGATCTACACCTCGGCAAAGGGCTTTGGCACCGCTGCGGAGGACAACTCCTTCAACGAGTACATCGGCGATGTGACGACGGAGACCTGGAGCCCTAAGAAGGAAGTGTTCGCTGACCTAAAGCACATCGCTCGGTCGGCGCAGTACCATTCGCTTCTGTCAATGACCAAGGTAACCATACCGGCGATCATCCAGAAGGCGTCGTCGCTGGGTACGGTTCTGGCCGTTAGAGAGAAGATCCGTAGCGGCAAGCCCGTCTTCGAAGTCATGGTCGTCCAGGGCAATGCGATCAAGCCAACTTTCTATGATCTCGTCAGCGGCGAGCCAACGGCGAGCTGAGCAAGGCTGACCGAATCGTCGCAGGGCGATATCAATCTCAAGCAGTTTGGGCCTGATGGAATGAAGACTATGCGTCGATATTGCGTGGTATGCTTCACCGTGATTGCGGTGGCGACGGTCGCAGTGGATCGATCGCTTGGTCAGGCGTCGACGACGCCACCGCTCCAGCTCGAGAACAAGATCACTTTGGGCGAGGTGAGCGGCCGGATTGATCACTTAGCCATCGATCTGCCCCGGCAGCGCCTCTTCGTCGCCGAGCTTGGTGACGATAGGGTCCAGATAGTCGATCTAAAGGAAAGCAGGGCGCAGCATGTCATTACCGGGCTGAAACGACCGCAAGGCATCGGCTACGTGCCGTCGAGTGACACGCTCCTTGTTGCGAATGCCGGTGATGGTTCGGTGCAGTTGTTCCGCGGTCCGAATTACGAGACAGCAGGACAGATCGATCTGGGAGATGATGCCGATAACATTCGCATTGATCCTGCATCCAACCGGATATTCGTCGGCTACGGCAATGGCTCACTGGCAGAGATCGACCCGGCGACGAATGGCAAGATCGCAGACATTCCGCTGCGGGCTCACCCCGAGAGTTTTCAACTCGCCCGCTCGTCCCGTCGCATCTTCGTAAACGTCCCAAAATCGCGTGAGATAGCGGTGATAGATCGCTTTGCCAGCAAGCAGGTGGCGAACTGGCCGGTCGACACCGGCAGCAATTTTCCGATGACCCTAGACGAAGAGTCCGGACGCATTCTCGTGGCGTCCCGGAATCCCGCTCAGCTTGGCGTCTTCTCAATGCAGGACGGCAGTATCATTGCAACCACCGATAGCTGTGGTGATTCAGATGACCTTTTCTTCGATGCGAAGCGCCATCGCGTATACCTCATCTGCGGCGATGGATACTTGGATGTGTTCGAGGCAAACGGAGATGCATACCGTCGCTCAGCTCACATGCTCACAATATCGGGCGCGCGAACCGCGCTGTTTGTCCCCGATCTCGATCGGCTTTTCGTCGCCGCGCGCGCCAATCCCGGCGAACCCGCCGCAATCTGGGTGTTCCGTCCGACGCCGTGAGCTAGGGTCACAATACGTGAGGTGGCCGCGAGCTGACGCCGCGCCTCTTGGGCGCTCGGGAGCCGCCGCACGCTGATAGTCGATCAGCCGGTTGAAAGAGCACCGAAACATTTGAAGCGTGGGGGCGGCACATCCCCGACCGGGATCAGAAAACCTTGGATTCAGTGTGAGAATGCCCAAAGGTACCGTGGTCACTTATGCATCCCGACTTGGAAAGCCGCTACGTGCCCATCAGAGAATCATGTTGGTTGCCAACGCCAAAGCGATCGCCGGGCTAACGCAATATGAATTTGGCGGCGATTACGGCGCCGCTGCCAACAACAATCGCAGTGGTCATATCTACTTCGTTCCAGACGACACCCTGTTGTTGGATGAAGCAGAATCTCTCGGTATTCGAGGCGCGACCGATCTCTATGGTGGCGTTGTTCCACATCCATTTGTCAAGACAAAGGCCATAACACATCCACTCGTCGACAAGGACGCACATCGGCCAGATGGATGGCTATTCAGATTCGGAGAGCGAATACGCAATGCGGTATTGCCCGGCTATACCGTCTTCTGTCGTCGGGACGCGAGGATTGCGGCAGGCCGAATGCTCCTTCGCGGACCAATCCGCGTGAAAGACCCGCGAGAGGCTGGAGGTCGAGGCCAGACGGTTATCACCGCGCCCAACGAGCTGGACGAACTCCTCGATCGCTTTTCGATGCACAATCTGGCCTACTCTGGCTTGGTGCTTGAAGAAAATCTGCATCAAGTTGCAACGTTGGGCGTGGGTCACATTGCGGTTAGTAACTTGAGTTTCACGTATTGTGGAAGGCAAAGGGTGACGACGAATAACGAGAATCGGCCGGCTTATGGTGGCTCGGATCTCATCTGTGTGCGGGGAGGATGGGACGCCCTCTATCAGCTGCCGATGGGCCATGCAGTTCGCGTCGGAGTCGAGAAGGCAAGAGTTTATGACGAGGCGACGAACGCGTATGCCGGTTTTATGGCCTCGCGCCGAAACTATGATGTCGGTTTGGGCCTTGACGTGAACGGTAATTATGGATCGGGGGTTTTCGAGTCCTCGTGGCGGGCCGGAGGGGCCACGGGCGCGGAAGTGGCGGCCTTGGCCGAATTCATGCGGGATTCCTCAGTAGAGATCGTCGAAGCATCTCACGTCGAAGAATTCGGCAGGGATCTTGAACCGCCACCAGAAGCTCTCACCTCCATTCGGCTCGATGATCCCCAAGACGGGCCTATGATCCGGTATACGGTCGTCCGACGTATTGAACGAGCCAAGCGTCGGGCTTGAGACTTCGGGAAGACCATCCAATGAAGCCTGCGAATGAAGCTTACGAATTGTTTGCGGGTGGCGCTCAATAGCATGGCGAGTACGTGACTGGGAGATCGGCGAAGTCGCGTGCGTCTGTTCTTCTCGACGACCAAAATGCGTACATGGTGTGCTCCGCTTCGTGAGCTCCTCCGGTGTTATAGACGCGGTTCCCCTTCGGCCGCAGCTTCCTGACAGTAATTTCAGAAATTCTTCAGTGGTGGCACGCTGAGAGACGAGCAAGATCAACGTGGTCGAGCTGGCGTCTTACAGGAGGATGCGATGAGAACTGCCCCAATGTGGATTAGCCTAATGCTGGCGGCCGGCGTGGTGACGATCGGACTCGGAATTGATAGCGCAGGCTGGAGCGGCGCCGCGGTCGCCCAGAAGAGGTCCCAAGGCCGGGAATCGGTGGACCGGATCGTGAGTTCGTTGCGCGCGGTGGATACAGCCTACGCGTCAGGCAACGCCGCCGAAGCTCAAACCCGGTTTGGCGAAGCGCGTGCCGCTTGGAACAGCTTGGCGCCGAGGGTTTCCGCGCGTGAGGCTCGCGAGCAACAGCTGTTGTTCGATTCGCTGGACAAGGAGATTACGAGCGGCGCGCCCGCCACCAAGGTGCAATCGACCATTTCCGGCATGATCGGCGAGCTCCACGAGGATATCGAGCGCGAGCTGAGATAGGAACGATCGTGTATCGCGGGCTGATTTGGCTCGCCATGGTCGATCTCAGGAGGTCGTGGCTGCGGTCTCTGGTGATCGCACTGGCGATCGCGCTCGCGCTGATCGCAGTCACGTTCTTTGTGGGGCAGATCGGTCTTCGACAGGCGGAGCTGCTGACCGGCTATGAAGCGTCCGGAGCGGCGACATTTGTTGTTGAGCTCGGGAGCGTACCTGCGAACGACGTCGCGAATCTGGTCCAGGCGCTGCATTCGATTGCCGGCGTGCAGTCGGTCGATGCTCCCTACAATGGAACACAGCTCGGCCTGGTGGCCGACACTTCCTTTGTGGTCTTCGAAAACGAGAAGCAGCAGGAATCTCTCGGTGCCCGGACAACTGTGCTGGGCGTCGATCGGTCGTTTGATCCAGTCCGCAGCTATTATGTGAATTTCCACGATCTGAATCCGACCGCGCCCACGGCAGTTCTCGGAAACCCCCTGCTTGCGACATCTGGAACGGTCCGTCCGCCCGATCGCAATGAGGTCGTAGTCCCCTCCGGGGTCACCGACTATGTCGGGATTCGACCTGGTGCCGAAGCAACTGTCGATCTGACGTATCTGAATGCAAATCCACCAATCGTTCGACGCTACGAGAAGCTACGCCTGATCGGGACATTCGAGCTCATCGGCCCGGATCAGGGTCGATTTGAGCCATTTTGGCGCCTTGCTGCGCGCGGCAGCGAAGTTCTCACAGTCCGCCGGCCGGATGCGCCGGAGGGCGTGGCAACCACGTTGCCCATTCTGTTGAACAAACAGCTCTTGAAGGAATTTCTTGGATTTGTCGGCGAGCAATTGGCTGCCCGCGGCACACAACCCCCGAAAGAGGCGGCAGCCAAGGAACTTGTCGTGCGAGCGAAATCAGTTCGGGCAGTGCCGACAGTCGAAGGCGAAGCGACTTCCTTGCTCGATCAGCGCGGTCTCAAGCAAGACTGCGGCGCTGCCAATCCAGCCACCTTCTGCCTGAGAGTGCCGGAGCGAAACAACTTCGAAGCGGCGCTCCTAGAGCAAAGGAAACTGGAAACAGGAGGCTCGTTCTTCATCCTTTTGCTGCTTGTACTCGTGGCAGCCGGGGCAGCGGGTCAGCAGATCCAGTTGGTTCTGGCACGCTGGCGCGAATTCGGCATTTTGCAGGCCGTTGGTTTTTCTCCGTTTAGAGTTCTGCTCTACTTCGCGGTCCGACTATACGCTGTGCTTGCCGCAGGCATAGTGATCGCTGCAGTGGCGGTGAGTATTCTGCCAATCGCTCGCAGCGCTTCAACGTTCGGTTTTGCCGTCGCCGTTGCGCTTGTGGCTGCGAGCATCGCAGCTCTTCCGGTACTGCTTTGGCCGCTTGCGCAAGCGCCGGCCCAGCTCCTTCGGGTGTCCGCATGATGTGGGTGAAGCTTACCTTCGGAGGCTACGGCCGCCGCTTCGTCGAAGCGCTTGCGGCCGCCATCGTTCTCGCTGCTACCAGCGCGACGGTAGCTGCTTCGCTGATGGTGGTCGAGGGGGCTCGAAACACATTGACCAGGGCTATACATCAGGATCGACCCGACGTCGTCGAGGTCAAGAGTCGCTTCAATCGCGCTCTGTTTGAAACCCCCCGGAGCGGATATTTACCGCCGCTCACAATTCCGGTCTATGAACCTCTCATCGATCCCGCCGAGCTGGGAATGGCTGCGGGCGACAACCAGGTTGTTAAGCGGCAGTCGCTGTTTCGCAACGTCGTCAGCGGCGACAGCTTTCTCAATATGTATGTTTTTGGTATCGATCCCGACGTCGAGCGCGGTTTGAGCAGCTTCTCGCTCGCGCGCGGTCGATTCCTGCGGAAGGAAGATCGCGCTGTGGCGGTGCTCGATCAAGCATCCGCTCTGGCGCTCGGCGTAGATATCGGCGGCACTTTTCCGGTGCGGAAGGCGGACGGTACGGATCTGCAGCTCACTGTCGTTGGCATTCTCGACAGATTAGAGCTACGGGGCGCCCCGCCAAGATCGGCTGAAGCGCCCTCGTTGAGGCCCGATTCGACCTTCGTCTCGAGCGGTGCATTCGTGAATATCCAGACGAGCGAAGACATTTTCGGTCGCGAGAACCTGACCGATGCCCTCGTCATTGCGAGAAGCACCCCTGACGTGCCAGCTCTCGTCGCCAAGCTCCAGGAAGCCTTTCGGCTGGAGCCCGGCATCTTCGTAACGGAACGATACAGCCAATACCAGCGCAAGGTGCGCGATTTCGCTCTGACGCTAACGTTGTTTTCCGCATTGAGTATCGCGACGCTGCTGTTGGCTGGATCCTTCGCCGCAAACCTGCTGCACGACATTTATGTTCAGCGTCGGCGGCAGTATGCCACGCTTCTGGCCCTCGGGTTTCCGCCCGCGATGGGCATCGCTCCCGCTGTCATCTTCGGGCTGGTGCTTGGAATGGCTGCGGTCGCCATTGGCGGTCTCGTTGCCAATGCTTTCGTGCCGCGAACTTTCGCGATGCCTTCTCTCATGGCCGATCTTGGCCCGACGGAGCCCACAATCGATTGGGTGGTGGTGTGCTCGATGGTGGCGATTGCGATTGCTGCCGTGAGCGTCGGCTTGGCTTCCACCATAGCTCGGCTTCTGCGAGGGCCTGTTGCCGCGACTCTATCGGAGGCGAGCCCGTGACTCCTGCATTTATCTCCCTGCGTTCAGTTTCGAAGACATATCGTAGCGACCACGCCACAGTTGGTGCATTGCGCGAAGTCTCACTTGAGATCGAGAAGGGCGGGTTCGTTCGGCTAAGCGGACCATCCGGTTCCGGCAAAACCACGCTTCTCAATCTCGTCGCGGGACTTGATTGGCCTGATGAGGGGGAGGTCTTCGTGGGGGGTATCGACGTCGGTCGGCTGTCCGGGAGTCGGGCATCAAAGTACCGGGCCGAGCAGGTCGGCATGGTGTTTCAGAGCTATAATCTGATCCCGCAGCTGACCGCGCTCGAGAATGTCCTGCTCCCAATGATTGCGCTGGGGCGAGCGAACCAAGGCCGCGCCCGCGAACTTCTTGATCTCGTCGGCTTGGCCGATCGCAGCGACCACAATCCGTCCCAGCTCAGCGGGGGAGAGCAACAACGGGTTGCTGTTGCCAGAGCGTTGGCAAATGATCCTGCGCTCGTCCTTGCTGACGAGCCAACCGGGAATCTTGACGACCAAAGTGCACAACGTGTGATGGGGCTGCTAACGGGCCTAGTTCGCGAACACGGCAAGACCCTACTTCTCGTTACTCACGAGCGCGACCTACAGACTGCTCAAAGATCTCTCGAACTGCGAGGTGGTGTGCTAATGGCGGCGCCGGAATGATGCGCCGGGAACTCTTGTCATTGCACGGCGCAGCGCTCGTATGATGACGGTATATCTGAGCAGCGGCCCCTCTTCGGGGTCGTCGCCCTCAAAATGCACAACTGCGCCAGGCGGGATTTTGCGCGGCTTTCCGAAATGTTTCACAGAGGCAGCTTCGACAACCTGCAAAGCGGAGTCTTGCGCGAACGCGGTCAGGGCCGCGAGTTCGGCGGTGCTTGCACCACCTGAGCGCCACGACGGCTCGAACACACCGGACCTCCATTGTCCACAACCATCTATTCCCTCGCCGACGTCATAGTTTCGGCGTGAGGCCAAGAATCCGGGATATTGGGTGGCATTGCCATCATAGGTCCGAGCTTGCGTTATGGCGATACGCGTCTTGGTATCCATCGGCAGATTGACCAGTTCTGCCCAGCCCCCGCGCACGCAAATCAAATGCGAGCCACCGTAGACTGAAACTCCGAGATTGTTCGTGGTCGACCGTTGCGTGCCGTGATAAGCGATCGTCCGATCGCCAACCATTGTGCAACCAATGCTTCGCGTCGTAACGCAGCGCAAGTTCGTTTCGAGAACCAGTCCATGGCGCGCGATCTTCTCGGCTGGTAAATTCTCGAGAAGTGCGTCTAGATCAGCAATCTTGCCAATCACCGTTTGTCCGTAGCCACCGTCTCTGAGCGGCTCCTTTACGCGGACAGGCCCCTGCAACAGTAGGTACCTAACAGCCGTCCCAGCATCGTCAGGGTTGAACACGGTATAGCCCGGCAGGACAGCATTGCTCACATTTGCTGCGAATGCGGCCGACCAGCCGTACGGGTGCGCTGCGAACGGATTTATCAGTCGGTGCGTGATGGCTTTCGTTTTGGCGAAAGGAAAAGGCACGACCGCGCCATAAAGCTGGCGGGGTGAGTGAATGCCGAGGGCGCGCGCCTCCTCGAGCATGAGCGTGTCGTCCGGAACGAAGAAGAAATCTCCGGTCGAATGCTTCTTGGCGTCGAAGATGCCGGCGTATCTATGACCGTTAAGCCGAGCGATGCTTTCGGCGACCGCCGACAGCGTGATGTTCTCGTGGGCGTACATCGGCGCGCCCAGCCGGGAAAAGTAGACGGCGACCGCATTGACCGCCGGCGTGCTGGGCTCGCTTTGACCGGCGGCGGCCGACCGTCCTCGTCCAATGTGATCAGGGAAAGGAGATAACTTAGTGTCGTCCATGCGCAACCATCCCGACAACCGAGGATTGGCCAGTGCTTGGACGGAACACCCGTCTGACGGGGAGACTGCAAACCCCCGTGGGAATACATTAGTGAGCGACCTCCTCTAACGCAAGGCGTGGCCTTGTTCTGAAAGGCCATAGACGGTCATGCTTACAGTCAGCAAGCTGAAGCGCTTGCACATCTGTGTTTCTTTCGCGCTGAAGGATGGCGAATGCATCGCCCTGCAGGGACCTTCCGGGGTCGGCAAAAGCCTGCTGCTTCGCGCCATCGCCGATCTCGATCCCAATGAGGGGGCGATCAAGCTGGACGGAACGCTCAGGGAAACCGTGCCGGCCCCGCTTTGGCGGAAGCAAGTGACCTACCTCGCCGCTGAGCCGGGCTGGTGGGCGGACACGGTGCAAAAGCATTTTGCCGCCTGGGATGATGCCATGCCGCTGGTCGCGCGACTGGGGTTACCGGCCAGCTGCGGAACCTGGCCCATCCAAAGACTTTCCACCGGAGAGAAGCAACGGCTGGGGCTTGCGCGGGCGCTGATGCTGCGATCGCGCGTGCTTCTGCTGGACGAGCCTACTTCGGCGCTCGACGCGACATCGACCGCGATCGTTGAATCGATCATTGCTGAGCGCGTCTCAAGCGGGACAGGTGTCATATGGAGTACTCACGATACCGCCCAGGCCCACCGCGTCGGATCGCGGTTGTTTGTGATGGGAGGCGACGGCCGCATCGAGGAGCATCAGCTTTGACCTACATCCAACTGACTTACAGTGATCTCATTCTGCCTGCGCTGCTCGTTCTCATGGACGGCGCTCTCTCGCTTGCGCTCCACCTTAAGCTTGAACGGCAACTCGCCGTCGCAACTGTGCGGATGGTCGTTCAGCTGGTGCTGGTCGGATATGTGCTCACCTTCCTGTTTGCTGCCGTCTCGCCTGTTTGGACGGCCCTCGCCGCCGCCATCATGGTTCTGTTCGCATCGCGCGAAATCGTCGTGCGGCAGAAGCGGCGGCTGCTAGGCTTTGGGACCTACGGCTTGGGCGCAGGATGCACGTTGATCGCTGCCGGCACCGTCACGATGTTTTCGCTTCTGACGCAGCTGCATCCCGAGCCCTGGTATCATCCGCGCTATGCGCTGCCGCTGTTGGGTATGATCCTGGGCAACACCATGACGGGGGTAAGCTTGGGCTTGGACGTGCTCACGAATGGCCTGATGCGCGAACGAGCGGCGGTAGAAGCCTGCCTTGCGCTGGGTGGCACGCGGTATCAGGCACTGCTGCCGGTCATGCGGGATGCGCTGCGAAGTGGCTTCATGCCCACCATTAACGGCATGGCGGCAATCGGTCTCGTTTCTCTGCCAGGAATGATGACTGGCCAGATCCTCGCCGGGGTCGAGCCGGTAGACGCCGTGAAATATCAGCTACTGATCATGTTCCTGATTGCCGGCGGAACGGGCCTCGGAACGTTGGCCGCCGTCATGGGCGGCGGACGCCTGCTCACGGATCATCGGCATCGATTGCGCCTGGACCGGATTGCTACCGAAACGGCGGGGTAAGGACTACTCTCATCGTCCACCGCCTTCATTTTGGCTGAGTCGCGGCGCTCAATTTGCGCTAAGATCAAGTGCAAATCGCACGTTGTAAGAAAAGTGGAACGGAGGCGGCGATGGCGTGTCAGGATCCGGTACGACGCTCGCTGCTGCTGACGGCTCTGGCCGCCGGGGCCTATCTGGCTGCCAAGCCAGCCGTGGCGGAGGAGGAGGATCAGCCAGGCAGCGATGAGCGACCGCAAAAGGGCGATTTTCTCGTTCACTCCGAAGGGGAACATGCCGGCGAAATCATCAAGCTGAATGATCTGGAGCTTGGCGGGCCGCCCGTGCACGCTTGGCCGAAGGACCCGAAGTCCTCGGTGATCCGCAAGGGATCGCGGCTCAATGAGATCGTCCTCGTAAGGCTTGATCCAGGCGAACTCGACGACGAGTCCCGATCGCGATCGGCCAACGGCGTCGTCGCTTATTCGCTGATTTGCACACACGCCGGATGTCCTGTCTCCGAGTGGGTGAAGGCATCAGAAGGCGACAAAAACGTTCTAAAATGTCCCTGTCACAACTCCGAATTTAATCCCCGAGAAAGTGCCCAAGTCGTATTCGGACCGGCGCCCCGCCGTCTGGCGGCACTTCCACTCGCGATCGCCGACGGCTCGCTGACGGTCGCCGCAGGGTTCGTCGGAAAGCTAGGCGGCCAGCCCGGAGGGTGATAGTCGCACGGTTAGGGACGCGATGTTGACCCAGCAGGCGGCCGGCTTAGCGCCGCTCCTTGACCTGACCGCTGCTGTCGACGACGAGCGATACGTCCTTGCCGTCCTTCATCGCCTTGACCGAAATGCCTTCAGCGCTGGATTTGATGTCACGGACTTGCGTGTAGCCGGCCGATTGAAGCTTGGCCAAGAGTTCCTGCTGGGTCAGGGCATGAGCCGGCGCGACGAGGCTGACCATCAGGCAGCAAAGGATCGCTTGGGAGATTGTGCGTACTGACATCATCTGCACTCCTTCTTGCAAGCGCCGCGATGATTCCCTGCGGCTTCGATTTTCACGGATTTGGCTCGCCCGCATTTTCAATCCCATTATCTGACGTGGGCGCTCTCGAAGAACCGGAGTGGAACGCCGAACGTCAAACCGGCACGAACTTCGTTGACCGGACGGTGATTGGTCAGCGCGTGGCGATAGGCGACATCGAAAGAGAGCTTGTCGCTCACCTGCCAGATCAAGCCTACGAGCCCGGAAAAGGTTTCCTCCTGGCCGAATTCCTTTTCGTAGAAAAATTCCGAGACCGGCCGCACCGTCCATTTCGACGGCCCCTCGATGATCGTGCCGAGGAAGACATCGGCATGATGGTCTCGCGTCAGTAGCGTTTCCGCGTTGAGGTGGATCGTTCCCCAGTCCCAGCGCTGCGAGATGATGGTTGCCCAGCTTGCGCCGACGCCGCTGTCGCCCGTACTGTCTGGCAGCAGCACACCGAATTCGGTCGCGATGCTCGGTCCGCTCTTGTCCTGCAGGCTGCCCGGTACCACGACATGCTTGAGGAACGCACCCGCTGCGATCAGGTTCGTCGGCCCCGAGGGCGACAGTGGCGTCTCGCCCTGCCCCTCGAACACCGCCTCCCATCCTTCGCTCAAGCCGAAATTCAGGACCGTCCATGGCGCGACCAGCGTCGGGGTGGCTCCGTCACGTCGGACGCCGGCCGGCTGCAGTTCGACTTCGAGTTCTCCGGGCGCGGCCACGGCGGCATCGGTGCCGTCGAACGGCCGGTAGGCGAAGGCACGGCCGGAGCATGCCGCGACACCGACAAAGATCAACGATGCCGCAGCGCATCGGACTGGAAACGACTCAGTGAGCATCTTCGTTCGTCCGCGGTCGACACCTCGGGGCGATGGGCGAAACAAGTACCGCCAGCAATGCAGCGGAAAGTTCATTCTCTCTCCTGCCTTTTGGCGATCTCGAGTTCGATCCGCTAATCGAGCGGCTCCGATACCCTCGAGAATCGTATTCCGGCCAGCAGAACAACCTCGACCACACTACTGAATGCTTGTTGGCAGCCAGTTCGGATAGCTGGCACGAGACCCCGCGCGTGCGAGAGAGCTCTTGCCGCAACCTGCCCCTACGGCGGCCAGCTACCGTACGCCGGAGCAAGCTGATTCTACTCAATCCTCGTCGTCCTCGTCGGCAACGCGCAACCGGCCGGTCTGCGCGTTGACTGCAACCTTTGTGGTTTGGCCACTTTTTGAGCCGATCGCTTCGAGATACCTTCCGTCACGAACGATCTGTACGTTCGACCAACCATCGGACTGCAGTTTCTGGCGCACCTGGTCCTCGGTGACCGGTTGATCGCCGGCGATGAAAACCGGGCCCTTACTGGGTTCGGCGGTCACCATAGCTGCGCCAGCTAATCCCAACAGCAGCAGACCACCACCGGCCAATATCCACTTTCGATCCATCGCGTTCTCCTCTTCGTGGTTTCGATTGCTCGAGCTTGCCGCCGGCGATCATCAGTCGTGGCGCTGAAGGGCTCTTCCCAGAACCTCTTCTGGATCGCTGTAGTCGCCGAACCGATCCTGGCCACATTGATTTTGCCAGCCTCTCAGCGCGCCACCACCGAAGAATTTCTGAAGTTGTTGTCAGAGAGCCGCGGCGATCGATGGATCGGTCACGTGCGCCCAGTTATGCCTGGACCCGCAAGTTGGCTAATCCAGCGGTTCGCTAATGCTCGAAAGTTTCTTCCCGTTCAAGAAACCAAGCGACGCAATAGGCTGCCCGTTTTTCAGTTCGGGCACGGCGCTCACCACAATGCTCTGTGCGCGGTATCCTTTTGCCTTGGCCACGGCAGCGGCCAGCGTTACCTTTGCCCTGTCAATCGCAGCTTTTTGTGCCTCGGCGTGCTCAAGGTCCTCGCCTTCGGTGATGGGCTCGACCTTGCTTATCTCGCCGGTCATGTGATCAACGATGACTTCGAAGAACTTCCCGTCTTTTGCGGTGTAGATCGAAAGCTGAAGCTTGCCATCTTCAGCCTCGAATTTTCCGGAGATTGGCTGGCCTTCCCGTTCGCTGGTCACCAGGGCCTGTTGCAAGCTAACCTTGGCAGAAGGTAACAATCTGACCAGAACGCCTTCGCCTTCATCATCACCCGCTGCGTGTCCGAGCCCGACGGACAATCTCGTCAGACCAACGATGACGAGCCCGGCAGCAGAAGTGATTAGGAACTTCCTGCGAATCATGGGTCCCTCCGTTCACTGACCTCAATGCCCCTCGCCCCGCACCGAAACCTGTCACTTGATCATCACCCACGCCGGCTGTAGCCACGGATAGGCAACGAGGCCGACGATCGCCGTGGCCGCAACGAGCATGGGATTGCTGACCTTCCAGCGGAACAGAACCGCGAGCGAGACGAGCGCGATCGCAATCGTCAGCCAATCACCAATGGCGATCTTTCCAAGCAGAATGCAGGCGCCCAAAATCGTGCCAATCGCCGCCGCGTAGGCACCCTTGACGAATCCCTGAACGTTCGGGTTTCCGCGGTGCCGCGCCAACAACGGGGCTGCGATCAGCACCAGCAAGAACGACGGCAGGAAAATGCCGACAGTCGAGACAAGCGACCCCCAGAAACCGGCGACTAGATAGCCGACGAAGGTCGCCGTGATGACGACCGGCCCCGGACTGATCATGCCGATCGCCACGGCGACCAAGAACTCCCTCTCGTTAAGCCAGCCATATTGCTGAACCAGCCCCTGCTCGAGGAACGGCACGATGACGAGCCCGCTGCCGAAAGTCAGTGACCCGGCCTTGAGGAAGAACAGCAAAAGCTTGCCAAGCGTGGAGCCAGTCACGACCGGGGTGACGGCCGGCGCGGCGGCCGGGATGACGACGATTTGCATCGCGGTCGAGGAACGCTTGAAGATGTTTCCGTAGTAGAGAATCCCGACAATGCCGGCGCCGATGAACAGCAGTGCCACTTCGGCCTGCAGGACGACGGTAACGACAAGGCAAACCCCGGCGATGGCCCACTGCAGCCAATCCTCCATGCCGAGCTTCGCGAGGCGATAGCAGGAGTGCAGGATGAGCGCGATGACCGCAGGGCTGACGCCATAGAAGATGGCCGTCACCGGCTGCAAGTCGCCGAGGTAGACATAGAGCGCGCCGAGCGCCGCCACGATGATGAAGTTTGGCAGGATGAAGCACCAGCCGCCGATCCAGGCACCCCAGAAGCCGCAGCGAAGCCAGGCGACATAGATGCCGACTTGGATCGCGAGCGGGCCGGGAAGCGACTGGCAGATGGCAATCGACTCCCGCATCTGCTCCTTGGTCAGCCACTTCTTGTCGCTGACCAGCTCCCGTTCCATTTGACCGACGAGCGCAACCGGGCCGCCGAAGCCGAGACAGCCAAGGCGGAGGAAGTACCGTGCCAGCTCACTCTTGCCATTGTGTTCTGTCTGCATTGTCGTCGTCACCTGTGCCCCTCTCTTGTGATCGGCGTGGCCCGCCGGAAACTCCAAACTCACTCGTGCGCTGCATGGCGTCGAGCGCCAGGGCGAAGGCGTCGCTGACGAGCTTCGGATCGCCATAGAAGACGAGGGTAGACGAGCCGGACGCTCGCGCTGACTCGCTGTCGCCAGGAGTCTGTTTGGACGCCCGCTCTTTTCTCTTGATCATCGCTGGCTCCTCATCGCTCCATTCCCTTGCAACTTCGAGCGCTCAGAACTGGCTATTCGCGATCCGAAATGGGCTCGAGAACGCCGACAGTCGTGAGGCCCGTTCCCCTTGGAGTCATGACAATCCATGAACCCGACGATGCCACCTCGAAGCACCCGTCATCCGGCTCCGGAAGGTCGAGGCAGAGATCGTCTGAACGAACGAACCATTTGCCTGTTAGCACCTTACCCATCGAGTAACTTCTGAACGTGCCGTCACGTTGGTAGACTTCGCGCCAGTGCACCTCATCGGTGAGCTGCCTGTCAGAAAATCGCGCGCGTATCTGTGCGCCCGACAACTTCTTCAACTCTTCGGCCGATGCACTGCCGCTCCAGAGCGTGAGCATGGCCAGCAATCCGACGGCGGCATATCCGACGCGTGTTCCCGCACGAGAATTGCCCATGCTTATGGCTTCGATTTGCACGACTTCAGACACATCTGGTACTCGGTCTTGCAGGCAGGGCCCGCGTAGTTCTTCATGCATGCCTTGTGCTGCTCGGCGCATACCTTGCAGGACGTTTGCGCCTCGGCCGCGCAATCGGCGGCCAGAAAGCCTGCCAGCATGGACAACGCAACGACGACTCGCTTCATCCCGGCCCCTCTTGACTCTGGTCCGTGTTGCTTGCTCCTCGCCTAACTCTTGGTGCTCGCGGTCTTGTCGAGTGCCGCACGCAGCCCTTTGGCCAGCTTGATCGCATCGTCATTGGCCCAGAAGTGCATGAAGAACAGGCGTGGCTGCTCGTTGAGCATGTGGTTGTGGACCGCCGTTACATCGATGTCGTTCGCCTTCAGCGCCTTGATCACAGGATTGACCTCGTCGGCGGTCAGCACGAAGTCGCCGGTGATAGCTGCCTTGCCGCTCCCCGTCGGCTGGAAATTGATGGACTGTGCCACACCCATCGGGCCGACCGGTGCGAGTTGCATCCCAGCTTCGCTGATCGGATCGCGCCGCGGAACGGCGAAGGCGTAGACACCGCCATTGTTCTGTCCCTTGGCGCCGATGATCTGATCGAGCTGGGCGGTATCGAGGTCGATGGCGGGCGGTGCGGCCGCTGCTGAGGGCGCCAGCGGCGTTTTGCTCACTGCCAGCGCGTCGCGGATGGCAGCAGCCATCTTCACGGGATCGCCATGACCGCCGACATGCATGTAGAAAGTCGCAGGGCTCGCCCGGAGCAGGTGATTGTGAACGGCGGTGATCTCAAGCCCGCCGGCGACCAGCTTCGCCATGACCGGATTGATCTCGGTTTCCAGCAGCACGAGGTCGCCCATCACCATGGCTTCGCCGTGCATCGGCATAAACGCGACCCAGCCACCGAGCGCAAGCGTCGGCTTGATGGTCACGCCATCCAAAGTGACTGTCAGATCGCTGCGCGGGAATCCATAGCGATGCACCTCGCCGGAAACTGCCGGCTTCCGACCGAAGATCTCATCGATCTTTTGCCACTCGATTGCCTGGGCATGCGCACTGGGGATGAACGGCTCGGTGAAGATGTTCCAGTCGATGGTCTGCGCATTCGCAATTGACGCGGATGACAGCGCCAGAATTGAAGCAGCCAGAAGATATCTGAGACACATGGTGAACCTCCATGGTTGGATAGAAGGGCCTCCGCCTGCAGCGTGCCCGGAAGGAGCGGACAGCGTCATTTTGAGAGACCCTCGTAAAGCCGTTCGACGGCGGGCCAATTGACGGCCGACATGAACGCGCCGACATAGTCGGCAGCCTTGGCGCCGTAATCGATGTGATAGGAATGCTCGTACATATCGAGCGCCAGGATCGGCGTGCTCCCGGCAAGCGTATGGCAGTGATCGGATGCCCATTGATTGACGAGCTTCCGGTCACGCGGCGACCACGTCAGCAGTACCCAGCCGGAGCCGCCACCGAGCGCCTTGCCCATGGCAACGAATTCGGCATTCCAGCGTTCATAGGTACCGAAATCGCGCGTGAGCGCAACCTTCAAGCTTCTTCCGGGCTCGCTTTCATCGCCAAGGCCATCGAAGAACATTTCGTGCAAGATCATTGAATTGCTTGCGATGAGTTGCTCACGCTTCAATCCGTTGAGCAGGAAGCCCGGCGCGATCGCGTAGTCGAGTTCAGCAAGCTTCTCATCGATCAGGTTTAGCCGCTTCACCGCGCCGCCATAGTTGTTCTCGTAATGGCTGATGATCATCCGCTCCGACATGCCACGGACGCGGCTCGGATCGCAGGAAAGGGGTTTCATGGTGTAGGTCATGGCAGCTTGCTGACGCATGTACCGGCAAGCAACCGGGCGGTGGGAACGCCGGCAGCCAAAGGCACAGTCGGATCAGAAAGCTTGCGGAAGAAGACTCGGATAACGGCAGACATGATGCGCCCTTGGTGAAAACCGGACGCGATTCTTGGGCATGTCGCCTCGTGGGGAGATCGCTTTCCCCATGCCGCATGTAAGTCCCGCAAAGACTAATTTGTCAACGGGGATCAGGGCTCTCTGCCGCGTGATCGCGGAGACTTGGACTGGGAGCTAATCCAGGGAACTTCGCTGTACCAAGACCGTCAATCTGCCTGCGCAGCCCGCCGCCCTTTCCCTTAAGATGCTTCCTTCAGATCAGGGCAGTTTGCCGGGCGAAATTTATTCGGCATCCCATACCGGTCGGGTGCCGACATCAGTGTCGGGGGCTTGATCACGGATGCGGACCCGCTCCCGCGCTAATCCAAGAAAAGCAGGATTGTGTGAACCAGATCATAGAGAATTCGCGCAGGAGGTACTTTTCTTCTCGTGCACAACTCGTCAGGCACTTCAAGAACAGAGAAATATTTTATGGCCTTCGCCTGTCGCAAGAGCTTGTTCCGGATGCAAGGTTAGCCTGACTTTTTCCGGCCGCACCCGCGGTGACGAACGACCGACGGCTTGACGGAGACGGCAATGAGAACAGCCAACTCCAAATATTCGGAATTCCCCAGCAAGATCGATCTTGGCAGACGGCACTTTCTCGAAAAGGTCGCCATGGCCAGCGCAACTGCAGCCGTCCTTTGGCCGGGATCGGCGAAAGCCGTCATGGAGCTGTGGGAGGAAGGCGACCCGCTCTGCAGCGTTCACTACGAGGCGCTGCCGAAACCGGACGGCTACGATCTGGACGTTGCGTATCTCGAAAGTTTCATCGGCGTGTCGAAGTCGCTAACCGGACTCGCCGAGCTCGACCGGCACATCGCAAACCAGTACATGGAACGCTTTGCTACCCATCCCCAGCTCTCAAAGAACCTGGACCTGCTGATACGGGCCTATCGAGCAATACCCGGGGGCAACCCGGGTGAGAATGAGGTCAAGCAGTCGATCTGGATGTCGTCGGATGCCGCCGTGCGAGCCGGCGCGAAGCAGCTCATCTATCTCTGGTACATTTCGGCCGTTTACATTCCGCTCGACATCACACCGGGCTCGAAGCCGCCGCTGCAAGATGATCCTGCCGACACTCGGAAGAAGATCTGGGTCTATGGCACGCCCGAGCAGTACAGCCGCGGCATGATCTGGCAGGTGATCCATGCGCACGCGCCGATGACGCCGGGCGGGCCTCGCCGCTAATGGGCCAGCAAGCCGCCGATCGTCTGACTGCCCTTCGATTGGCAACCACGCATTTTACTAGAAAGGTACTGACGCGAGACAGACGCCAAGAGCAGGAGAGTCCGGTTCTCGTGCCTGAACCGCAACGCTCCGGATCCGCGATCAATGGCTGCTCGGGAGACATGATCATGCGACCGATTCTCGAACATGCGGAATTCGACGTCGTTGTCATCGGTTCCGGCGTGGCTGGATGGTTGCGCATCAGGTCGCCAAGGACGGCTTCCGGGTCCTGATCCTGGCGGCCGGCGGTGTACCTCCCGACTCGCTCGGCCGCTGGGCCATGGTGCACAACTACACCAATTCTCCTTCCAAGGCGCCGGACTCGCCTTTCTGCGGTGATGATGTGCTGCCGGTCGATCCGAAGGTCGACCCGAAGACCGATCCCGGCAAATACCGTTTCCTGCAGCCGAGCCCGATCGAAGACGGCGGCAAGAACTATTACGACTACACCGTCGAAGCGATCGGAAAGAAGCGCTTCTTCAAGAGCTATTACGAGCGCATCGTTGGCGGCTCAACCTGGCATTGGCAGGGCATCTACATCCGGATGCTCCCCAACGACTTCAGGATGAAGACGCTCTACAAGGTAGGATTTGATTGGCCGATCACCTATCGCGAGCTCGAACCCTGGTACGTCAA
Organism: Bradyrhizobium sp. Leo78; assembly: GCF_059512425.1. NCBI lineage: Bacteria > Pseudomonadati > Pseudomonadota > Alphaproteobacteria > Hyphomicrobiales > Nitrobacteraceae > Bradyrhizobium > Bradyrhizobium sp. Leo78. Next base: position 16,372 of record NZ_JCAMOT010000055.1, on the reverse strand, counting down.
AGCCGAATACGAGATGGGCGTTGCCGGCAGCGATGAGGAAAATGAAGACTATTACGAACGGAAGTGGGGAGCTTATCGCAGCGAACCGTTCCCGATGCCGGCCCTCGCGCCTAGCTTCCTCGACAATGAGCTCGCGCGCGTCATCAATGACAAGAAAGTTCCGGATCATGGTTTGCGGCTGAAGGTCAATACGGTCCCGCATGCGATCAACTCTCGACCCTATGCGGGCCGCCCCGAATGCGACGGCCACACGTCCTGTGTGCCCCTATGTCCGATCAAGGCGCGATACGAAGCCGTGGTTCATGTCGAGAAGGCATTGTCCGCGGGCGCCGTTCTGCGAACACAGGCGGTCGTCACCAAGCTCGATGTTGACTCCGAGCAGAGGTGGGTATCGCGCGTTTGGTACAAGCGGCCCGACGGAACCGAAGACCGCGCGTCAGGGCGCATCGTGGTGCTCGCCGCCAATGGCATCGAAAATTCCAGGATCCTGCTGTCGTCCGGGGCGGCCAATTCCAGTGACAAGGTCGGTCGCTATCTGATGGATCACCCCATCAAGCAATCTTTCGCACTGGCGCCCCAGCCACTCTTTCCCTTCCGCGGACCGCAGACCACCTCCGATATTGCGGCATTCCGCGACGGCGATTTTCGCGCGCGCTACGCCGGCTTCAAGACCTCGATCAAGAATGACGGCTGGGCGAGCACCAAAACGGGCTCCCCTCGCGGAAACTTCATTCCCCCGAAGGACCCGAGCGGCAATCAGAACCTCAACGGGACAATCCTGGATTTCGTCGAGAACTTTGCTCTGTTTGGAACCGATCTGCGGAAGAAAATCAACGATCACATGACCCGTCAGATCACGCTGAACAGCGCTTGCGAGCAGCTGCCGCGCGAGACCAATCGCGTAACGCTTTCCACCAATACAGATCGGCTCGGTATCGCGAAACCAATGATCAGCTACAATCTTGATGACGACGAGTACGTTCGCAACTCGTTCAAGACGGTCGTAGACGTTCACAAGTTCATCTTTGATCAGCTGGGCGCGACCGATCGTGTCATGCAGGCCGATCCGCCGGATACCACCATCGATGGTGGCTCCGGCCACATCATGGGTACGACGCTGATGGGCAGCGATCCCAAGACGTCGGTCGTTGACAAATATTGTCGGGCGCATGACCACCCGAACCTGTTTGTGCTGGGCAGCAGCGTATTTCCTACCAGCTCAACGGCGAACCCCACGTCTACTGTCGCGGCTCTGGCGTTGAGAGCCTCAGAAACGATCAAGGAACAGTTGAAGGGCTGAGCGCCGACGGAAAGCCTTGGTTTGCCGTAGGGTGCTTCGGAGAAACAGAATTCTTGAATTTCGCTTACTTATTGGCAGGGGGAGTTATCAATGCCGGCAGGATTGCTCGAAGTGGACGGCACAATTGAGCTCAAACAGTTCTGGCCAAGCGGTCAATCGGACGCTGACACTACAAAAGTCATTTTAAGCGTCGGGCCCGACGCGATTAAGTTCCGCAAGGACAGCTCTTCGCCATTTCACCCGACGCATGTGTTCAACAATGCGAAGGTCAAGGGCAAGTTTAGTACTCCGCCCATCAAGAACGGAAAAGTCACAATCCGACTGCAGGGAATCGATGCGACCGAGCTCCATTATCAGCCATCTGCGCTCTCAGCGAAGGAGAAGAACGGCTTGAGCGCGACGAAGCTGGCGGCATACAAAGGTCTCATCCACTTCTATCGTCAGCTACTGGGGGCCACATCGGCGAAGGCACTCCACGACTTTCTTACGTCGACGGGAAAGACGGTCCTCGACTGTCGGGTTGTGACCCAAGTGGATACCCCAAACGAGGTGTTGACACTTACGGACGGCTGGTTGGCGACATCGAAGTGACGGTGAACGGCCAGGCGGTAAATCTGAATCACTGGCTGGTCGAGCATGGCTGGGCATATCCTACGTTCTACTCAAGCATGACCAATGACGAAATCAATGCGCTTCTCGCCCTTGCAAAAACCGCACGGTCAAAGAAGACGCTTGTGTGGACGTTTCTGTCCAATACGATTGGTCCCTTCGATTTCAATCTGCGCGAACCAAAGGTCGGCGACCTCAGCGTGCTGGCCACGGACAAGGGACCTGCCATCTTTCCCAAGCTTTATCGGCGCTATACCAACTGGTCGGCGCGCAAGAAGGCGCAAGTCACAGGTCAGAATTTCCAGGCGTTTCTAGCGGCCGGATCCGGCGGAAGGCCCGACATCTGCTTCGTACTCGCTGATTTCCTGGCCACTGGCGTCCATTCGGCGATTCCCCACAACTTTGCCGACTTTGTGTTGGGCGGGAAGACAACCAAGTTCGCCCCAGACAGCTTGGTTTTCAAGGAGGCGCCTTCCACGTTGCTCGGGCCGGACAACAAACCCATCACCCACTTCTGAGTCTAGTACGCGCGATCATCGGCCCAATATCCTCGCGCATGGTCATGATTGACCTCCTTCAAATGTTGCAGGGGAAGGGAGTCCCTGGGCCCGGACCCACCACCAGATCAACAGGGGGAAGTCCGCCCAGGAACCAGACCAGAGTCCGATTGGCGTCGGCCACCAATGGTCTTCAGCCGTCCTCGGCGGAGATCATCGAACGGCTCCGACTGGACCGCCTCGTTGCATCTGGCATCTCTCCTAGAGTCGTGCGAGGTAGTGCGCCAGCGCCGAGATATCGTCCTGGCTCAGGGGATAGGCGACCTCGGCCATCGCGGCTACACCGCCGCCGGATCGAACGCCGGCTTTGTAGTCGTGGAGCGCCTTCGCAAGATACTCCTCGCGTTGACCCGCAATGCGGGCGACAGCCTTGCTGCCAGCGTAGTTGTCGCCGTGACAAGAGGCGCACCGCCCGGCCGCAGCCGCCTTCTTGCCGGCTTCGGTCAAGTCGGGATGATCGTCGGGCACCTTCGCCGCGACTGGATCGGAAGGCTTGAGCGAAGAGAAGTAAGCGCTGAGGTCGCGGACATCTTCGTTGCTGAGTTGTTCCGCGATTGGTCCCATGACCTCATTCTTACGCGCACCGCTGCGGAAGAAAACCAGCTGCCATTGTAAGAACTGATCAGGTTGCGCCGCCAATGACGGCGTGTTCTCGGTGGCGGAGACACCTTTGTCACCGTGACACCCCGCACAGGCCTCTGCCTTGTTCTTTCCGGCCTCAGCTTCCGCCGCAAGGACTTGCATTGGTGCGAAGGTCACTAGTGCAACAAGGACTAGTAGCGACGTCGGTCTAAGACATTTCATCCCGCCGCTCCCTCGTCCGCCAACAGCATCTCGCACGGTCGCGACCCTCCGCTGGTTGACCATTCTGCCGGAAGCGGGCCCGCGAAGCGTATGGCAAAGCATGTTCGCAAACACACACCACGATTTATTCCTTCGTAAGCTCAACAATGGTCCTCTCTCCATTGATGGTCTCCACGGTGAACTCGACCTCGTCGCCATAACGAACTGAATCGAAAAGCAAACCGTCCTGTACCTTGAAGTCCGCAGTCGTGAGAGATGTCAGGCGCACGGTGATCCGATCATGGCGCTGGTCCACCTCCGCGACGACTCCTCGCAACTTTTCTTGCGGCCTAGCTCGGATTGCCAGCGCTGGAGTGAGATCGTCGAATTGGCTCGTCAGGACCTGTTGGTTTGCCTCACGATCCAAACTGATCGCCGGTGCATCAAGAGGACGCGACGCGACATGCGCCGGAGCGAGTAGCGCGGCTGAGATCCCGAGAGCCCGGATGCTGACGCGGCTTATCCGGAGCAGGCTTGCTATCCGGATGCGCGACAGGTTTGCGCAAACGTCGTTATCGCGGGCGAAAAGTGGAATCCGAGAAGAGAAGTTGATGGCAGACATGCGGCGTCCTTGGTGAAGTTCGGACGCGATTCTTGGGCATGTCGCCTCGTGGGGGGATCGCACGCCCCCATAGATCGAATAGACCGATTGCCGTCGCTGCTGTCAATCGGCTGTCAGATAACCAGCAAGACTCCCGAAATCAGCAACAAAGCGAGGACGATCTTTCGGAACATCTCTTCGTCAATGGAGTCAAACAGTCTCAGCCCAAGCCATGTTCCGATTAGCAAGCACGGCAAACCCATCACGAAGAGTTTAACAGTCTCGCTGGTCACCGTTCCCTTTCCTCCAAGCCAGAGCGCTGACATGAGGAAGGTCGTAACGGCAACGGGCTGGAATATTGTGCGTTGAAGGTCCTTGGACCAGCCGCGCAGGCCGCACCAGATCGTCACCAGTATGCCTGCTAAGCCGGTCAGGCCTCCAAGGACGCCGTTGAGGAAGCCAACCGCAGCGTCGGCCGCGCTCCCTCCGGTGGAGATCGGTTTTAGGCTGGGTCGGAGAAGTGCGTAGAGACTGTACGCAGCGAGGAACGCACCAACCGCGATGCGGATGGTTCGAGGATCGGACCAAGTCAAGAGAGACACGCCCGTCGGAACCCCGAGAGCGGCGCCGACGATGAACGGCAGCAATTTGCTCCCATCGAGCGCGCGGCGCAGTCTCCAGACTGAGTAGCCTTGCACCAGAAGACCGAAGCCGACGATCAATGTCGCGCTCTGCAGCGGCGTGAGGATGTAAAGCCATAGCGAAGCCGCCACAAGCCCAAAGGCAAAGCCCGAGAGCCCAGCAACAAATGCACCCGCAAAGGTCGCAAGCAGAAATAGCGGAAGTTCAAAAGTGGGCCCGTCCATGCGCTCGCTCCATAGTAAAGCGAGCAGCGCTTGCATGGGGCCACCATTTTACGGGGAGGCTGCGACGTCCCCGATCAGTAAACTAGTGCAGGAAGCGAACGGCCGCAACGAGCGACGGTTTTACGCCGCCTTTCCTATTCGCAACGGCGATCAGGAAGGATTACTGACCGTTGCTTGATCTTCAATCGTCTGCGTGAGGACGGATCAGTCCCCGCTCTCCTTGAGCGGGTTCAAGGACCAGCCCAGCTTCTTGAGCTGCCGCAGATCCCTGGAAGCCTCTGCCAAAAGCCAGTCGCGGAACGTGACGATCTTCGGCTGGGCTGCCGTCGCCTTCGGACAAATGATCCAGTAGGTCTTCGAAAGTCGCAATGCTTCCGGAAACGGCCGAACCAGCCGCCCGTTGATCAGGTCCCATGCCGCCAATGTCGTACGGGCAAGTGCGATACCCTGGCCGTTGATCGCCGCGTCGATTACCATGCTTGCCCGATTGAGCACCGGACCGTGGATGATATTTGTGTCGTTGACACCCGCCGCCTGCAGCCACCTGGACCAATCTGCCCGGGTGTCCATATGGATCAGCGGATATTTGAGAATGTCGGCTGGCTTGCTGAGCCGTCGCCGACCCGAGAGAAGCTTCGGACTGCAAACGGCAAAGAGCTGCTCGGCGCTCAGCTTGATCGTATCGAGCCCGGGCCAATTGCCCTCGCCATGGCGCACCGCAAGGTCGACTTCCTCTCGCGCGAAGTCGACGTGATGAAGCGTCGCGGAAACGCGAAGGTCGATCCCGGGGTGAGCTTCGGCGAAATGGCCCAGCCGGTGCACGAGCCATTTGGCGGCAAAGTCTGGCGAGGTGCTGACGGTGAGGACGCCGGCGCTTTGCCTTTGCAGAAGCCACTCGGTGCCAACCGCAATACGGTCCAGCGCATCGCGTACGATGGTGAGATAGTCCTTGCCCGCCTCGGTGATGATCAGGCGCTGGCGCTCGCGATTGAACAGCTTGATCGCAAGCTCAGCTTCCAGCGCCTTGACCTGATGGCTCACGGCGCCCTGCGTGACGCAAAGCTCCTCGGCTGCGCGGGTAAAGCTTTCATGCCGCGCCGCGGCTTCGAAAGCCTTCAGTGCATTCAGGGGCGGCAAGCGCGGACGCATCGCACAAAGACTTCGTGAGAAAAACTAGGGCCGGCCAGAGAAACGATGCTTTGCCGATCACGGCCCGCTGACCTTATGGGAAAGCTCCAACGCAGCATTTCATGAGATTTGGAGCTTGTCGATGTCAACCGTTGCCCGTAACGCCTCGCCGCTTCGGCTGATCCGGCCGGCCAGTCTGCTCCCACAACTTCATCAGGAAAATTCGGTGCAAAGGCTCGGCGCTCCGGGACGCGGGCTTCGGGCTTGGTCCGCGCGGCGCGGGCTGCGTCAGGCACTCCGCGATCTGGCCGACGACCAGCATCTGCTCGCCGACATCGGCCTCACGCGCGAAGAGGCGCTGGACGAAGCCGCTAAGCCGTTCTGGCGATGACAAGCGCCCGTCGCGAACAAGATAGAGGAGGAACAGATGGCAGAGCCAATCGTCTATGGTTTCCCGCGAAGCACCTACGTCAACATCGTGCGGTTGATTCTGACGCACAAGGACGTAGCGTATGGCTTTCATGACCTTGAACCGGTGATGGGCAAGCGTGAGCATCTGGCGCTGCACCCGTTCAACCGGGTCCCGATTCTTCGGCACGGCGACTTCACGGTCTACGAGACCAGCGCGATTGCCTCCTATGTCGACGAAGCCTTCGAAGGGCCAAAGCTGACGCCGAGCGACGTCCGCCTGCGGGCGCGCATGAACCAGTGGATCAGTGCGGTCAACTCCTACTACTACCCCTACATGATCTATCACGTGACCCACGAACGGCTGGTCTTTCCGGAACTCGGCCTCGCGTCCGATGAAAAGGTCGTGGCACACGCGATGCCCAAGGTCGAGCTTGCGCTTGGCATGGTGGAGCATGAATTGGAACACGGCCAAGACTACCTGCTCGGCACGGAAATCACGATCGCGGACTTCTTCCTGCTTCCGAGCACATTCGCCTTCAGCCTGACGGACGAAGGCAAGGCGATGTACCCGAACTATCCGGCTTTTTGCCGATGGCGCGAGCGCATGGAAAACCTGCCGGCGACGCGAAAGCTTCGCGCGATCCTGCCGCCGCGCGAACCGATTCCGCATGCTCGCGAGTGGGCGAATTCGCACCGACCGAGATACTGACCCTGCAAATCCAAACTTGTCGGAAACCGCGGCGAGGCAAGGATGCCTCTGCACACCGCATTCGCCCCCAAGACCCGGCGCGTCTTCATCGCGCATATCCGCGCAACACGGTCGAGGTGATCGGTCACGCTGCGGGCAAACACGAAGCGACCCTGCGGGGATTCCAGTAGAAATATATCCCTCATCGCTGGAACCTTTGTCGGCTGCCTCTATTTGCTCGCTGTCCAATGCTAGGAGGTAGATACTATGACGAAAATGCTTTTAGCGACGGTCGCCGTTCTAGCATTTGGGGTACCTTCATTTGCGCAGCAGGACAAAACTACCGGACAAGCGCCCCCATCAGGCAGTTCCGCGTTCTACGTAGCTCAAGATCCCGCGACGATGAAATGTAAAGTTGTCACTGCCCAGCCTGCCCCTGGTGAAATGAAGGTTATCGGCACGGCTCATCCGACACAGGCGGAAGCGCAAACAGCTTTGGCGGCTGAGAGAACTTGCGCCAAGTAATGAAGTGAAGGCGCGAGTATGGGGATGAGGCATTGGTTCGACAAAACTACTGACCCGACGCCGCAGGCCTCGGCGTCGATGTTAGGTATTCTCGCGAACCATCGCCGACCGAACCACCGTTCCAAGCGGCGGAATGCCCTTTGTGGTCGCCAAGACCGGTGTCGCCTCCGACAGGCCCGCCGTAATCTCAATGCGACCGTTATCGATGAGACCGGTCCTGACGGCGAGGCGCGTGACCCGATCGGCAGCGATGGCGTAGACGAAATTGCCGCCATCATCCGAACCTACGGCAGCGGTGGGTAGGGTAAGCGCATCGGGCCGTCGGTTCATTTCCAGTGAGACCTCCGCATACGTGCCGGGATAAAGCCGTTCGTCGGGATTGGGCAAGTCGATTTCGGTCCGCATGTCGCGGGTCTCGGGATCGAGGCGCAGTGAGAAGCGGGTTACCTTGCCGATGAATGGCTTACCGTCGAATCCAGACGGCTTGACAACGGCCGGATCGCCGACGTGAAGGTGAGGCACGTCGTCCTCCGGAATGTCGCAGAACACCCTGATCGTATCGATCCGCTGCAGTGTGAAAAGCGATCCGGCGGACGGCGTTGTCCGCGTGGCCGCGGCGGCCTGGACCAAATCGCCCCGGTTCACCTGGCGCCGCGCGACCACGCCATCGAAAGGCGCCACGATCTGCGTATAGGCGAGCAGCGTCTTGATCCTCTCCACGGTCGCGGCGGCCACATCGACCTGGTGGGCCGCGAGATCGCTGTTCGCTTCCGCGACACCGAGATCTGCCTTGGCGATGGCCGCGTTGGCGTGCACCTGATCGAGTGTCCGGTCGCTGATGAAGTTCCGTCCCTGACCCAGCTGCTCCCGGTCCTTCGCCAGGGCGTCCTGAAGCGCCAGCTCGGCCTTGTTGTGATCCAGCTGACGGCGCGCGCTCTCCAGCGCACTTCGTTTGGATTCCAGCTCGGCCTTGGCTACGGCAAGCTCCTGCTTCATTTCCGGAACGTCGATGACGGCGAGCACTTGACCTGCCTTCACGTGATCGCCGATATCGACCCGAACCTCTGACAGGTATCCGGCGACTTTGGCGAAGAGATCCGCCTCCTCAAAAGCTTCGAGGGTCGCATTGGTTTGAAGACGTTGAGCCACCGTGACTCGGCGTGGCCGCACAACCTCGACCCGCGGAGGGTCATCGATCTTTGTTTGCTTCACTGGTGATGGCGATGCCGCCAAATGTTGCCGTTCAACAGCGATGGTTCCTGCTGCGAGGCCGACTAACAAGACCTTGATGACGGTTCGGCTTGTGAAATTCATAGTACGTCACCTTTAGGATCCATTCTGGCCATTCGTCTATTCCGCCGCCAGCTCGCGGGACTTCGCTGTTCGGTCGCCAGCATACCGCACCGCCCCGAGCTGCGACTCCGGCTCAAAATGGCGGCAATGCGGGTCGTCAGGATCCAGCGACGCGGAAATCGGCGTATGTCGCGACTGGAGTATGGCTATGATCGCGGGCAGTATGATGAGGGTAACGCAGGTTGCGCCGAGCAGACCGCCGATCACCGCCCGCCCAAGGGGTGCGCTTTGCTCTCCGGCTTCTCCTAGTCCGAGTGCCATCGGCAACATTCCCGCCAGCATCGCAAAACTCGTCATCAAGATCGGACGCAGGCGGCTTCGTGCGCCTTCGATGGCTGCCTCCCACGGCTCGCGGCCTTCGGCGCGGCTGCGCTCTGCGAAAGTTACAAGCAGGATGGCATTTGCCACGGCGACACCGATCGCCATGATCGCGCCGATGAACGATTGAATGTTGAGCGTGGTCTGGGTCAACCAAAGCATGACTACAACTCCCGCCACTACGCCGGGAATCGTCAATCCCACTGCCAGGGAAAGCCGGAACGACTGGAAGTTGGCGGCCAGCAGCAGAAGAATGACGCCCACCGCTGTCAAAAGTCCCAGACGGAGGCCGCCGAACATCTCCGCCATCGGCTGGATCGCCCCGCGCAACGTCACACTCACCCCATTTGGCGGCTTTCCCACGTCGCTGATCGCCTGCTGCACATGGCTTGCTACGCGTCCTAGATCCTCACCGTAGATGTTCGCGCTAAGCGTCAGCATCCGTTGCATGTTGTAGCGATCATATTCGCCGAGCGCTGTGCTATCCGTAACGTGAGCAAGATTGCGAAGGTCGATCTGTTGGCCCGATCGGCGAGCGATTGGCAGGTTCTTCACCTGTTCCAGCGAATTCATCCGGCGCTCAGGGATCTCGACTTGCACCTGATATCCAATGCCGCTCTTTGGATCGGCCCAATAATTGGTCGAGGTGTAGCGGCTGGATGAGGTACCCGCGACGATCGATTTCGCCACGTCGTCCGTCGTCACTCCCAGAACGCCCGCTCGCTCGCGGTCGACGGCGACCGCAACGGTCGGGTAATCAAGCTCCTGCTCGAATTCCAGATCTCGCAGCGTCGGCACCTGTCCCAGCCTCGCTCGCAGCTTATCGGCATATTGGCGGCTGTTGGCGAAGCTCGGCCCGCTCACGGCGACTTCGATCGGCGTTGGCGCGCCGAAGCTCATCACCCGGCTGACGATGTCGCTTGGCTCGAACGAGAAGCGTACACCCGCGAGTTCCTGCGGCAACTTCTTGCGCAGCCGCTCCTTCAAATCCTCGATGCGGATTCCGGCGCCACGCTTTAGCTGCACCTGCAGCACAGCTTCTTCGGACCCGGAACTCCAGAGATAGACGGTATTGATCGGGTAGTTGGGCGGCTGCGTTCCGACAAAGCCAAGACTAATGTCCACATTGTCAGGCCCCACCTCGCGCTTGATGATATCGAGTGTTCGCAGCGCAATCTGCTCGGTACGCTCGATCCGAGTTCCCGCCGGAGCCCTAAGATGCAATTGCATCTGGCCGGTATCCACGGTCGGAAATATCTCTGTGCCGAGCGAGCTGCCGACCACGAGAATGATGGCCCCGGTCGCAACCAGGTAAGAAAACACGGTAATGCGTCGGTGCTTCATGATCGTGCGCGTAAGCCGATCGTATCTGGCGCGGAATCGATCAAAAACGCTCTCTTGTGATTTGTGTTGCGTGTCCGGATTGCGCAGCATCCAGACCGACAGTACCGGCACAAACGTGCTCGAAAGCAGATACGACCCCACCATCGCGAAGCCCACCGCCAAGGCGAGCGGCACAAAAAGATTGTGCGCTGCGCCGGTCATGAAGAAGGCTGGAATGAACACCGCCAGAATGCAGAGCATGGCCACGAAGCGGGGCAGCGTGGTTTCGGCCGTGGCTAAGCTTGCGGCGCGGGCGAGGCTATGGCCATCACCGAGACGCGTGTGAATGTTCTCGATGGTGACGGTCGCTTCGTCGACCAGGATGCCGACAGCCAATGCCAACCCACCCAGCGTCATGATGTTGATCGTCTGACGCGATACCCAAAGCGCGATTACCGACGCCAGGATCGCCAGCGGAATATTCAGGACGACAACGAGCGAACTGCGCCAGTCCCGAAGGAAAAGCAGCACCATGAGACCCGTTAGGACGGCACCGAGCGCTCCTTCAACGAATAGGCCCTGGATCGCGCGAGTCACGTATGGGGATTGATCGAACTGGTAACTTACCTGAACGTCGCTTGGCAGTACGGATTCGAATCGTGGCAAGTTGGCTTTGACGGCCTGGACGACCGCGAGGGTCGAAGCGTCTGCTCGTTTGGTGACAGGGATATAGACGGTGCGGCGCCCATTGACGAGTGCGTAGCCGGTCTGAATGTCGGCACCGTCTTCGACCGTTCCGACATCACGTATGAACACGGTCTGTGTTCCGTGCGAGCGGATGGGAATGTTACTCAGCCCCTTGAAATCTCCGACAACAGAGTTAAGGGGCACCATCGGCATGAGATCGCCGATGCGGACATTGCCAGATGGACTGATCGTGTTGCCGGCGGCCAATGCCTGCACCGCCTCGTCCGGCGACATGTTATAGGATCGCAGCTTGTCGGGATCCAAATGAACCAGGATGGTCCGCTGGCTCGATCCGAACGGCGGCGGTGCCGAAACGCCTGGCAAGGTCGCAAACAATGGGCGTACCTTGAAGAGCGCCGCGTCCTGTAGTTCGGCGACGGTTTTCGTCTTGCTGGTGAAGACGAGATCGCCGACCGGAACGCTGCCACTGTCGAACCGCATCACGAATGGCGGCACCGTCCCCGCAGGCATGAACGCGCGAGCGCGGTCGACGTAGGCTACCGTCTCCGCCGTGGCCTGCGCCATGTCGGTGCCGGGATGGAATTGAAGTTTGATCAGCCCTGCGCCCTGGATCGATTTGCTTTCGACATGTTCGATGCCCGTAATGTAGAGGAAGTGGTACTCATAATAGTTGACGATGAATCCTTCCATCTGGGCTGGGTCCATGCCGCCGTACGGTTGGGCCACGTACAGAACGGGCACCCCGAGATCTGGGAAGATGTCGCGGGGCATGCGATCGAGCGCCAGAAAGCCCACCCATGCGACGGCGATAACCATCGTCAGAAGCGAGATCGGCCGTCGTAATGCGAACGACACTAGTTTCATTGTGCCGCCACAGCCCGCGCGACATCGCCTGTGCGGTCGGGCGCGCCTCGACGGTGCCAACAAAAAGCAGCCGTACGCTTCGGGGAAAAATGGCACATAGCACGGTCCAAGTCCTCAGCCCCGACGTCCAGCCATGACGTCGAGCGAATGAGCAGAACTTGGACGGCGGGCCGTCTTGGGATGCCGGGGGTCTGCGGACCCCGACATCCGTAAAGTAATTCAGTGAACGCGGTCGAAGAAGGGCGCGGACTGGTCTGCACCGATTTGTGCTTCTCTGCGAGAAGCGCACGATAGCGTTACTCGCCACCCGAAAGCCGCTGATACAGAACCCTCTCGATCGTATTACTTACGCGGCTTCCAGACCGCGTCCCGCAGTTGCGTCACTGACGTGAAAAGGCGTTCCCGTTCCAATGAAGTCTTGAGCTGCAAGTATCGCCGCAATGGATGGTGATACTCGCTCGTCCGGCCACATCGTCCATATCGATATCATGTACCTGACCGCGCCAGACTTCGCGGGCCTGTTGCCGTTGTTTGGACACGAAGACGCGATGAATGCAGCCCGCCGAATTGCAGAGAGCCGACGACCGCGCACAATGAAACTGATCGAAGTGGAGCGAAATGAACTCCTCCCCATTACGCCCTTTGAGATATCGCAGAAATCCTGTCCGAACGCGTGGCTCGTACTCACCACAAGCTCTCTGTGCCGCACGGACGGCCGAGCCGACTTGCTGAGGAAGTCTCTGCAGCCTATCGGTCGAAAGCACCGACCAGTCGTTCCGACTGCCGATTGCGCTGAGCGCCGATGCTGACGAAGTAATGCTCAGTACAAACAACATTGTAAGCGCCATGCTGTTTTTCATGTCGCCGCTCCTGTCTTGACCTGCCCCAAACGCGACGGCGAGATGAAGTTACACCTATTGTCGGGCTCCCACAGCGATCCAGGGGCTGTCGCAACGGAAATATTTCCGTACGACGTCAGCACGGGATGAGTTTTCCCAAGGGCGGTCCTTCCCCCGGAAGTCTGGCGGCTGTCGCCTTGACTGAAAACCGCATCGGCATTATCGGCATGGCCCAAAATCTGCCAACTGACATCCGCACCAACGATGACAAGATCTTCGATTGGTTGCGCGAGCACCATCCTGACGGACAGGGGCTATTCACGGGTTATGACAAGCGCCATGTGCTGGCCGAGGGCCAGACTGTGCTCGATATCCTCGTGCCGGCTGCACGCGCAGCGATTGCCGATGCCAGCTTGGACATCAGCCAGATCGACATCGTCATGGGCTGCCTCTCTCCGAATACCTATTTCGTACCGCCGGATCTGTTCGCGCTGACGAGAGATCTGAAGCTCTCGGAAAGGACGCTGACGATTCCGTTGGCGAATGATTTCAGCAATTTCAATGTCGGAGTGGCACTGGCCGACGCCATGATCCGCGCCGGGCGTGCGCGCAACATCCTGGTCGCGATCGGCGGCGGCTGGACAACCATTATGGATTACCACACGCCGCAGTCGGTGAGCGCGGCCGACGGCGCGGCCGCTGCGGTGGTGGGCGTGGCGGCGCCGGGGCAGCAACCGCGCTGGCGTCTGGTGGATACCGAGGTGATCGCCCAGGAGCAGAATTTCGGCGATATGTTTCTTATCGGCGACCGTCGCCAAGTGCGGTTTGAACCCGGTGCTTCGGACCCGAGTCCGCAGGCCCAGAACTGGACCGGTCCCTACTACCACGTCACCGAATCGGGTCTGAAGCATTTTGGCACCTTCGGTGGCCAGACGGCGCCGCACGCCGTGAGCCCGCCTCCTGCAACGCCAGGGCATCTCTTCCAAGGACGTTACCCTGACCGGCCACCAGGCCTCGCAGACATTGCTGGATGTCTGGCAAAAGACGCTGGAGCCCGGCGCGACGTTCTTTACGCTCGCCGAAAACGCCAACATGACAGTCGCAAACATCCCCGTGAATCTGTGCCTGATGCAGGGCAAGGTGAGCACACCATGGGTCGTGGCACTCAGCCTCGCCGGCGACATGCACGCCCACGCCATGCTGCTGCGGGCGCCGGAGAAGTGAGACGGTTTCAGAAGGAGTTCGCTCGCTTTCTCCAAGCGCGAAGACGTCGCGTCGCCTAGCATGAAAAAGCGCGCCGAGCGCATTCTACGAGCGGCCTGGTTTCCTTGCGCGAGACGCAGAAGAGACAGGAATGCCCCATCCGAAATGGGCAAAGACCATGACCCTGCCAAACCAGCAGCAATATCACAAGCTGATCGAAGATTGTACCGGACTGGCCACAACGTATGTGGAGGCGCGGTGATACAGCGACTGTGCATCCCGCACTTGCGACCTCAGTCGAGGCTCAACTTCTTCGATCAAAATCGACGACGATCGTGATACTCATCTCCTTTGGCGGCGGATCGAACGGCGCGCTTGCGCGAATGGTTTGCAGCGCGCTCGCGTCGACCTTGGATTGCCCGCTGCTTGTTACAATCTTCAGACTGTCGGAACGAATCCGCCCGTTGGACAGGATGAAGAACGTGACGGTAGCGGAACTGGCGTGCCCGCCGCCAGGATTGACCAGATGGGCTCGCACCTTCTTTGACAACAGTTTGGCGTACTCCCTGAGCCGATCGGCCTCGGTCTGCTCGCCTTGATCGTGTGCGCGTCCTGTTTCTGCTCGCCGCCGGAAACATTGGTTGATCCCTCATTGCTTGGCGTCGGCTCTTCCGGCCGTGGTGCGGGCGGAGTCGCGTACTGCTGCGAAGGGCTTTCCGCGGCGTCCGGTGGACGATCGTCCGGCGGCTGAGGGTCGGTGGCCCCGGATCTCCCGGACTGCGCCTGCTGCTCCGGAGCGGCCTTTGTATCCTGCATGACCTTTTGTTCGGTCTGGATGTCGGCGGCAGCGCCCTGCAGCTCGACAACCAGCACCGGAGGCTCGTCAGGCGGTTCGGCAAAGGCATGCAAGATGAGCGGCAGGCCCAAAAGCAGGTGCAAGGCGATCGACGCGACGAGACACCAGGGCAATGTGACGCGCAACCGCCTTTTCACCGTTGGATCGGACATCGGCTGCTTGCTCCAGCGTTCGCCAAGCTCTATCTGGCGTTTTTCGTTTGTACCACGACTTTGGTAAAATTCAGTTGCTTGAGGACATCTGTCACGTCGATGAACTGCTGGAACTGGATCGCGCGATCGGCGCGTATCAGAAAGGACGTTTCGGGCGGCAAGGATTTCACTTGGCTTCCAAGTTCTTCCTTCGACAGGGATTGCCCATCCAGGTAAATCCGGCCATCGGCGGTGAGATCGATGGTGTTGTCTTGATGCTTCTGCGCCTGCGAATGCGAAGCCTGCGGCAAGGCGACCGGAATACGTCCGGTCGCAATGAAATTCGCCGTGGTCAGCACCATCGTGAGCAGCACCAGCATGATGTCCACGAGCGGGATGACATTGATTGTCTCGAAGGGTTGTTCATCCATGCGCGATCTCCCATTGGAGCAGCAGCACCTTGCTCTTGCGCAGCAGCGCGTTGTAGACGACGACCGAGATCAGCGCGACCACGAGCCCCGCCGCCGTCGCCTTCAGGGCAAGCGCGAGGCCCACCATGATCTTGCCTACGTCCGCCGAGGCGTCGAGACCAAGATTATAGAAAGTCAGCATGATGCCGAGCACGGTGCCGAGCAATCCGATATAGGGCGCATTCGAAGCGACGGACGCAATCACGACCAGCCGCCGGCTCAATTCCAGCTCAAGCGCCTTGATCTTCGTGAATGCCTTGATGTCGATCGAACGGTAGAAGAACAGGCGTTCCAGGCCGATGGCGACGACGAGGATGTTCAACACGACCAGAAGTCCGATCACGCCGTAGTCGATCGTAGCCGACAGCCATTCCATCTCCATGGTGAATGTCCCTCAAGACAGTTCAAGAAAACAGTATCCGCAAGCGTGAACTCGCTCGAGTGCTCAGAACATCAGGCCGATCTGAAACAGCGCCTTGGTTCCCCGGTCGTAGCTCGCAGCGGCGCTGTTCGAGCCATAACTGCGCGCGACCTGCGCTTTCAGAAGCAGGAACTGCGTCGGCAGATATTCGTAAGTCGCGTAATAGCCGAGGCCGACGTCGTTCAGTTGAGTATAGGCGTGCTGCAGAGTGGTGAAGGCCGCGTTCTCCAGCCAGACGGCGCCCTGCGTGTACCGAAAACCTTGTCCGAGTTGATGATGTGACGGATTCGGCTAAGGTGGCGGGATGATCGGGCTTCTCTGTTTCGTGCGGGCCGTCGTGACCTCGCCGTTCAGGTCGAGGTTGCAGCTTGAAGCTGAGAACGCGGCGCTTCGACATCAGTTGATGGTCTTGCGGCGG
>NZ_JCAMOT010000054.1:0-42946 GCF_059512425.1 Bradyrhizobium sp. Leo78 | reverse complement strand
CCGTGTTCTAGCAGAAAGCGCTCCAACTGGCTGCCCTTCGCAACGCAGGTGCGAAAGAAGTGCTTCAACGGCACTATCGGGCGTCGATTGAGCATCGCTATCAACGCACATGAGGGACTCTGGTTGCGGCGGTCGGTGCCACCTCATGAAGGGCCAGTACCGCAACGCTATCCGGATCGTCAGCTTCAATATCGGTGAGGGTTGATCCCGCGAGGCATTCGCAATCTCTCCCCTGATGCCTATCTCCGGTGCGGCCCCGACAAGGAAGATAAGCTCGCAAGCATGAAATACAGCGATCGGGCAAGCCAAGCGCCGATGATTCATTTCCCGGCGATGGCTTTGGACAGAACATCGCACTGCTCGTCGAAGTCCAAATGCGGGTTTTGCCTTTTCACGACCTGTTCCAGCTCAAGCGCCGCGATAGCAAGCTCAACACCTAAACGCTTAAACAGCTCGCGTTGACGTGGATCCGTCGCCGACGTGCCGAGGTCGGCAAAGTGCTTCGCGTCAGCTCGAAGTTGGTGCCACTTCCCGGTGAGGTCCTTCATGGCTCATGTCCTCGGTTTGGCGTCGTTCTTGGCGGTCGAGTGCGACGCGCACTGCAGAGCTTTCGCCCAGCGGCCGCATCCGACACCTTCTTTCGAAGGGCAAGCAGCTGAGCCCTTTCCTGTTCCAGCCTGTCCATAACGATAATCACGATTTGAAAGTCCTCTTTAGAACCACCTTCGATTGGAAAATCCATTTACGCCTCCCTCGGGAAAAAATAGCATCGCCTCACCCGAGCGGCGGTCCACTTACCTGTGTTAAGCCGAAGCGAGATTTATTCTGCTCTTGAACATAGACAGCCTATCTGAGCGAATCCGACGAGTCAGATTCCCGACAGATCAGAATGAACTTACCTGCGCTGATCTCCGCTTGAATGCTCGCAAATCGAGCCGGCGAGATTGACTAGATCGTCTTACCAGCGAAAAACTCCGGCGCTAGCGCGTGCGTTCCTCAGCCAGACAACCGGGAAAACGCGGCAACTTTCGGGGGAACGATGCCGCTCACCACGGCTTTAAGGTAGATAATGTGCCCCCGGAGGTATTTGCCGATGACGAAAGGAAATGACGCCATGGATGCCGTTGAGCGTGGTTTCCTCGCTTGCGCGCTGGTCGGATTTTTCGTCTTGGCGACAGCCATTTGGCTGATGTAGGCTCCGGCGCCCAAAGAGCCGTTGCGGCCCGAAGTCAAGCGCCGTCGGCTCCATCAGCGATGCGATCGGTCTGCCGCTATGCGAAAGCGTTCTTCGCCTCGTACGCGGTGACCAGCGTCCGCATGCATCGGTTCGGAAGTAGACCTTGCCATACTCCAATATTCGGTCGTTCGACCTGTAGGGCACAGACGACACCTCGACTTCGCCGATCTCTGCTGGGCCGAAGTGGAAATGATCCCTCTTCTCGCTGAGGTGCTACAATTCTCGCACAAGATACTGCCCTTCTGCGGCACCTCTGAGGTTGAGAGCAACACTAAGCCGAAACGAGCGTAGTTTTCGTTAGCGCCCCCTAACGCAACCGGTAAGAATTTTGGCCGTGCCGGTAAGCGGGCCGAAAGTACCGTATCGTATCAATCAGGCATCGAACGCCGAGTTCAGGATGCGCAGGGAACGCCAGAAGCCGCCCAAAGTTCGTCCGAGCCTTATCGACAGGATACAGCTGGCGGCGTCCTATGGTCGGCAGGTTGATGGGATTTGGATCGGAAGTTACTTTGCGCCGGAGCACTTGCCGCGCGTCGAACGTGCGCTGCTTCTCGTAAAGCAGCACAGTCCCTTGCAGTATTCCCGCATTATCAGGGACCTTGAGCGTATTTGGATTTTCCTGCTGCCGGGCGGCCTTGCCGAATACAAGCATTCACTCAAGGCGTGTGTGCTCGACAAGCGATTCGTGGCCGATTCGGCGGTGCGTATAGAACAGATCGCCTCAGCTATCGTGCACGAAGCCACGCACGCAAAGCTGGAGCGGTTCGGAATCGAATACGACGAAGATCAGCGCGCGAGAATCGAGGCGATCTGTTTTCGTCGAGAGTTGGCCTTTGCCGTTCGATTGCCTGACGGCGCCCAGCTCTGGGAAGACCGGGCACGAGATCTAAATTGGTACCAAGCCAACCCAGACTATTTTCGTGATGCTCAATTCATCGAGCGCCACGCCGATGGTCAAGTTGAGATGCTTCGAGACATCGGGACTCCGGAGTGGCTCATCCGAGCTATGCCCGCCCTGCAGTCAATAGCCGGCTGGGCAAGGAGATTGTTCCGCGTCGCCTCGCGTCCGGGCTGAAAGTTCACAGCTACCGCAAGATCGCAGTCCATCGCAGGTTATCCGGCCAGAGCGCCCCACGGGCTGCAACACACGAAATCGCACGGTGTCGGATCACTACCGGTTGTAGCGCGCGGCAGGCAACGGCGTCATAAAGGAACTGCGAAGCAATAGTGCCTATCTTCATCGGCCGCGGCACGCCACTTCCGCACGACGTAACGCACTGGTTTATTTGCGTTTTTTCGTTTTTCCCGTTTTGACACCTCCGTGCAATCGACTGCAAGAAACGCGTAACTCAGCTCCCCGCAAAGTGCTGGCCAGGGTTCAGCTTGGATGCATTCGAATGCCCGCAGGGTCGGCGGGCGCACACCCCTCTGCAGCTCCCCCGAGCAAAAATAGTAGCGAACTGTGCTCAACCGAACAGAGACTTAGCGTCGATTGGCTAGAGTCCCACGTCCGCGTAGCGTACAGGCCAGCGAGGACGTGAGCCATGAAGGACCTCAGCGGAAGATTGCACCAGCTTCGGGTGGATGCCAACAATTGTGCCGTCATGGCCATGTCGGCGACGGATCCGAACAAACGCGAGCTGCTTAAGCGTTTGGCGGATGAGCTTGCCATCGAAGCACTTGAGCTGGAGCAGGTCGTGAAAAGCCAAACCGGGCATGTGGGCTCCGACGAGCAGTACGACGAGCAGTACGACGAGCAGTACGATGCCTTCTCCAAGCCAGCGTTAGATCCCCCTATGCCGGTCCGGAGAAAGCCGCTCGCCGGCTCGTGAAGTGCGTGCGTGCAGTCGAGCGAAACAGACGGACTGCATTCACATCGAGAAAATCAACTACTCGTTTCTTTTTCAGGACAAGGCCAAGCCGCCCGGATACGGCGCCGGGTTTAAGTTCGCGATCGAGCGCAGGCTTGTGGATGCACGAGAGCGGCACCTACGTGAAGATCACGCCTGAAGCTGCCGAGATGCTTATTTGAAATCGCTGATCTGGCAGGAAGCTCTGCGGAAAGAAAGGTCCCAGCATCGGGGCCAAGCTGGGACCTTTCCTCTCCGGACGCGACAGGCGGCTGTTGCACGACTGTCCACTATCGAGGTCCCTAAAGGGTTCGATACCCGGACAGCATCCTCTCCACGTCACGTGCATGCCGCATGTACGCCTCGCCGATATCATGCCGCCTTGTTTCAGAACCTCAGTCGCGCTTGCGGCGGCGCTTAATCAGCCAATAGACGCCATAGCCGATGGCGAGCACCGGAAGACCGGCGCCAGCAATCGGCCCGGGGGCTCCGCTGATGTGGTGGGGGTGGTCTCCTCTATGGCGACCGCCGGAGGCATTTGCAGGCGGGACAATCATCGTCAGGGCGAGGACAAAAAACGCGGCGGAAATGCCAGATAAAATCTTCACTAGATTTCTCCTGCATTTTGACCAGGCGCAAATAATGCTAATAAATTCTCGATTTAAAATTTAAATAGTTTAATTATTAAGAATTTTTTCTCGCACTCTGGCCGCCAACGGTTCATCCGCGGCTTTGGGAAAAACGGTCGTTACGTCAATAGCGCTGCATTTTTCCCAATCGGCGAAGCGATATCCTTCTCATGTGGGGCTTTCGGTGCATCATGCAATTCAGCCGCATCATCGGTCCGACGGAAGACTTCCAAGTTTGGAGCGCGATAAGCCGCGGGTTCTCGTTCGTGATCAGTAATGAGAGCCGAACCGGCCCCGGGCTTCACGGAGAGCCCGGCTTTGTTGCCTCGTGGCGCCCCATCGATCTGAACAGGCCTGCGATCAGAGTGGGCGGTTCGCCGTTCAAAACCTTCGCTGAAGCCGAGAATGCGTGTGAGGCGATGCTGAAGCACCTGACCGACGACAGGGCCGGATAGGAGCATGAGCACGCCTGCGGCTGCGGCGCGGTCGGCCCGCCCTGCAACGTCCCGGCGCCTGGTAACGCACGTTGTGGAATATCCACTGGCGTCTCCATCACCGGTACTGTCCCTGGCGACCAGACGTGGTCAGCTTTGGAACACCAAAGGTTGGGGCGAGTTTAAATACGGCCGTAATCCAGGCGGAGGCCCGAGACAAAGAAGGGCCGAACCATGACAACATTCCGAACCGACCAGGTTGACGACAATAGGGTGAACATCAAGCGCGCCCCGAACACGCTGGCCGGGTCGATCGCCCGGGTCGACGATCACTGGCACGTCGAGATCATGTGGGGCGGCCCTGGCGGTGCCATTATCTACGAGGCGCCATCACTGCCCCGCGCGTTGGCGTTCATGGATGGGGTCGACGCGGCATTCGAACGGGTGATCAGGCTCGGAGAGCGCTAGACCATATTCTGTTCTGATTGACCGCCGCTTATGTGCCGCAGACGGTGTGGGTTGCGCATCGCAACGGAGCCATTGGCCCTCCGACGGCACGAATTCCAACGATGAGCTGCTGCTCGCGACACTCAAGGCGTTTTGCGAAATCTGAAATCGCGGTAGGTCGCACCTTCCATGATCGTGTTGGCGGCGATACGCGGATCGCTTCAGGTCGAAATGCCAGGTTTTGGCTCACTGCGATCGCTAAGGCGGGCGCCGCGCCAGGTTGAAGTTCCGGGCCTTGTCCAGATTGCGCGCCTTTTCCAACGCGACTGCACTGGGCAAAAGGGCCGAGGTGAGATCTGCCTCGGTGAAATCGGCGCCGGCGAGATTGGCATTGGACAAGTCGGCACCCGCAAGGTCGGCGTGGTTGAGGTTACAATTCGCCAGATTGGCGTTCTGCAGCTGCGCGAATCCCAGATCGGTGCGCGAGAGATTGGCACCGCTCAGATCCGCATTCCTGAGATCGGCAGATTTGAGCACGCCACGCATCAGGCCCATCGATTGGTTGCGCATATCAGCGCTCAGATCGGCGCCCGCAAGCGTGGCTCCAATCAAGTTGGCACCTGAAAGATCTGCGGTGATGCGAGCGCCGTTCAGATCGGCGCCGCCAAGCTTGGCGCGTTGCATCTGCGTGCCGAGCAGCGATGCCCCTACGAGAGACGCGTCCGTCAAATCCGCGTCGACCAGCCAGGCCTGGTTCAGGGTGGCCCGATCGAAGCGCGCGCGTTTCAGGCGAGTCCGGTTGAGCTTGACGAGGCGAAGATTGCCGCCGGAAAAGTCGAGGCCTGAGAGATCGAGATGCGACAGCCGCTTTCCTTGCAAATCCGCAGAGCGTTGGCCGGCGCCGTCCTCAGGCGCCATCTTGAGCAGCGCCTCGACCTCGGCGCGCGTCATCTCCGATGTCGACATTTCGGGACTGTTGAGGTCGACGCTGCGCAGCAGGTCCTGCGATACGGCGTCAATGGGATCAACCAGCAGCGCCGTCATCGACGCAAGGGCAAATGCGAGACGAAACAGCATCGCTGTCGCTCCGCTCCAGTAACCCGCTATTGTCTCTTGTATTAAGGTGAAGCGTCAAGTCACGGTCCTGGTGGTTGGAGGGAGCAAACAGGCCGCTAGATCATAGGGCTGCGGCGAAGCAATAGTGCCCATCTTTATCGGCCGTAGCGCGCCATCGTCGGGTTCAACTCGGCAAGATGAGGCACGTGGTTGTGCCATGAGCGAGCAATCGGCCCTTGACGTCAGTGACACGCCCTTCGGCCGTGCCGATGCGGCGTCCACAATTCAAGACCGTTCCTTCGGCCCTGATCTGGCCTGTTTCCGGCGTGATGGGACGCACAAGAGAAATCTTGAACTCGAGCGTTGTCTGGGCCACGCCCATGTCCAGCATCGATTGGACCGCGAGCCCCATACAGCTATCAAGCAGCGTCGCCGTGAGACCACCATGGACCGTGCCGGCTGGATTCAAGTGGGCGCCAGTTGGGATGAGCGTCACGACAACGCGACCGCGTGTCGCTTCGGTGACATCGTATCCCAAGGCTTGCGCCAAGGTGTTGAGAGGAATCGTGCCACTCGCAAGGCCCTGCACGAACTCCAATCCACTCATCGCCTTCTGTGTCTCGGCATCCACCGTCCCGAAGGTCTTGGTCAGCATCATATCGCTCCGTCTCGCTCAGCTCGTTTTCGCTCTTGGCGACGTGTTCTTGCGAAACGCCGATGGTGACCGGCCATAGATCCGGCTGAAAGATGCGCTCATGCGCCTTGCGCTCGAAAACCCGGCACGCTTGGCGATGAGAGGAATTGGAAGATCGCTTTCATCGAGGAGACGCTTTGCACGTTGAACACGAAGCGAAAGCGCGACTTGCAGGGGCGATGCATCGAGGTGCTCGGCAAACAGGCGCGCGAGGTGCCGGGCCCCTACTCCGAGACGATCGGCCAATGCTTCGATATTGCTCCGATCAAGCGCACCGTTTTCGATGAGGGCCAGTGCACGCTCGACAGTCGTCCTGGTCCCCTTCCAGGCCGGGCAGAATGGAGCGGCCTCCGGACGGCAGCGGAGGCAAGGTCGAAAACCCGCGTGTTCTGCGGCAGCGGCGCTGCGATAAAACCTCACATTCCGCGAGAGCGGCGTTCGCACCGGGCAGACGGGCCGGCAATACACCCCCGTCGTCTTCACCGCCACAAACACCAGCCCGTCCCACGCCGGATCGCGGCGCCGAAATGCTTCATACTGTGCGGCGAAGTCGAGCATGCGATTGCTATAATGACCATCGCCGCAGGTGGCGAGCCACTCCGCAAGATCGGGTCCGAAAACGACCGCCGCCAGGACGGTGCGCGCTCATAGCCATAGCCACGCAGGATAGAGCATCGGATTTCGACTCCGAGGGGCGGAAGTTCGAATCTCTCCGAGCGCGCCAGTCTCGAGCGGGGTAAGCCAATATCTGCGCACGCGTGCCGCAGCAGCGCGGTCTGGGATGGACCGCGGCTATTTTTCGACTTCGACGACGTACCTCCGTACGACTTTGACCGCCTTGTCACGCTGCGGTGCAAGGTCCGCCCAGGCTTTCGACTTGTAGAACGCTACGGCGTCATCCAAGCTATTCCATTCGACGATTCCCACCCCTTTGGGGGCTGGCCCACCGTCTATCTCAACAATCCGTCCGGCCGCGGTGCGCAAAGCGTGACCATGGGCTGCTTCTATCGCCTTCCGGGCGGCAGGCAAGTACGCGGCTTGGGCTGAAGCATCGAGGATCTCAATTTCGCCGACGGAGTAAGCTTTCGGCTTAGCTCCTTGAGCGTGGAGGCCTTGGACCGCGATAGCTCCAATTGCGACGCCCACTAGCAATACCATTGCGAGTTTGGAACTAGATCTCATGGCGTTTCCTCCGATTTTGCAATTTCAATCGAAGACGGGTGCCCCCTAGCCGTGTGTCGGAATGGCCAACTGAAGGTTCAAAGCAGAGGGGCTGCTAATGCGCAAAACGCTTGCTGTCCCTAGCGGATGTACGGAGGAGCGACGCAAGCGCTGACAAGACCACTTGCAAGACGCCATCTACGATTTTGGATCTTGCACGCTGTTGTATTGCCGTCATTCTAACGACAACAGGCTGGCCGGCTTGAAGCGTAGGCTTCGGCAGTCACGCTTCCTTCCGCCAACGCGATCACGGTCTATTTTCCTCATCCGGAATGGCAGTTCGCCTACGACATGGACAACGGGGTGGCCGTCGCCAACCGGAAGAAGCTGCTCGACCCCCCGCAACCGACAGGATGAAGATGCTGGGCTTCCACTGGCCCTATCCCGGCCTGGGCTTTGCCGAGCGGAAGGGCACGGGATATCAATATGTGCCGGCGGCCTGACGAACCGCCTTCCCGACATCGTCGGTGGCGAAATCCTCCCGAGGCAATTCGCAAGCGGCGCCGCAATCTGCCGAATTCTTCTTGAAGCTTCAGAGCGTATCCGATAAAGTTACAACTATTGGTCGATACGTTTGCTGTTGATAGATATTGCAATCTCCGAGAGTGCGATGCAGCGCTGGCTGATTTCAGGCGCATCGGGGCAGTTAGGCGGTCATATCCTCCGTGCGCTCTCGCATCGTCGTCCTGGCGACTATGTGCATGCGCTTGGCCGTGCCCCGCTGCCGGGTGCCCATGTCACCGAATGGGTGGATCTCAGAAGCGGCGCGGCTTTGATGGAGTTGCTGCAACGCGCGGCGCCCACGCGCGTCCTGCACCTTGCTGCAGTGCCGCCGGTGGTCGCCGAGTCCAATCCCGCCTCCTGCCATGCGCTCCACGTTGGCGCCGCGATGAGGATGGCGGCTTACGCCGCCTCCACGAACGGCTGGATGCTGTATGCCTCGTCCGATTTCGTGTGGGACGGAAACGGCGGGTTCCACGATGAAGGCGATGTGCCGCTTCCGGCGAACGTCTATGGCCGAAGCAAGCTTGCCGGCGAGCGTGTCGTCGCAGAGCACGGCTGTGGATTGGTCGCCCGCTACTCGCTGCTGTTCGGTTTCCCGGTCAATCAGCGCCAGACATCATGGACCACGATCGCCGCACGCCTGAAGCGCAACGAACCGGTCGCCGCGATAGACAACGAATGGCGATCGGCAATCAGCCTGGCCGACGCTGCTTTGGCAACAATAGAGCTGGCAGCGCAGCGCCATCGTGGACTCGTGCACATTTCAGGCTCATCCGCGATGACGCCGTACGAGATCATCAGCATGATGCGCCAGGAGATGAACTCGGTGTCTGAGATCCAGCGGGTCTCGCGGGCCTCGTTCAGCCCGAACATGATCCGGCCGCGCAACGTCACCCAGTCGAACAGCCGGCTGAGGCGCCTCCTTCCGGGATTCGAACCCATGCCTTTACGCTCTGCTCTGCGCACCCCACGGGGCGCGGTGCCGCGCTTTTCCGTGATCATTCCGGTGTATCACGGAGCCGACACCGTGGGGCGGAGCCTGGCTGCACTTGCCGATCAGCAATTCGATGACGATGACGGACTGCAAGCGAGCGATGTCGAGGTGCTGCTGGCACTGAACGACGGCCGACCAGACAGCGAGGCGGCGGCGGAGGCGCATGTCGCGAGCCTGCGTGCACGGAACTTCCACGTGCGATTGCTACGGACCCCGCCGACCCGCCGCGCCGCCATAGCCGCGGCCGAGGCGGTGGCGGCTGCCGGCAGCCTTCGTCTCTATCTGGACCAGGACGCCAGATTATCTCCGCACGCGCTTTCCGCCATATTTGCAGCGCTCACGACGAGCACAGGCATTCAATTCGCCGCGCCTCGCGCGCGGTTCGATCCCTCCCCTTCCCTGGTGGTGCGCGCGTTCTGCCGCTACTGGTGCGCTTTACCCTATTGCGATGCTTCGCCCGTCACCATGGGCGCCTATGCGGTGTCAGCCGAGGGCCGGCGACGTTGGGGCGCGCTCCCGCAGCTCGCTTCGGACGACAAGTTTGTCCGGATGCTGTTCGCGCCGAAGGAGCGGCTGCTGCTGACGTCGGAGAGCTATCATGTGGTGGCGCCGCAAGGCTGGCGCGAGCTGATCCGAGCCCGGCGCCGCTACCTGCGTGGTAATCGCGAACTGGCGCGCGCGTCGCACCTTGCTCCTCCAGATCCGGTTCCACGTTACAGGGGCGTGCTCAGGCCGCTGTTGCGACCGTCGGCCTGGTTCGACTTCGCGGTCTTCGTCGCGGCCTATGGGGCGACCTGGCTGGCGGAAAGCGTCGGGGCGCGAACGATGAGACCATCGTGAACCGCGCCCTTGATGTCGTCATCCCCGCAGGTGGCGATCCTGGGCTGCTTCTGCGATGCCTGGTTGCACTTCGGTGCGACGGCGACGAGATCGACCTTCGGGTGATCGTGGTGGCAAACGGGCCTGCGTTAAGCCAAAACCAGGCGACCGCCCGGTCATTGCTGACGGCGTTCGAGAATGAACGCCAAACATTGATCGTCGTAGCGAACACCTGTCCGGGCAAGACCGCAGCGCTCAATCGGGGCGATCGCGAACGTCGCGGCGGGGCGGTCCTTTACCTTGACGCTGACACCATCATTCTCCCTGGCACCTTGGCCGCGATTGTCGCGGGCCTGGCCACCGATGAGCCGCTTCTCGTCGCGCCCCCCATGGTGCTGGTTCGGCCAGAGGGCCGACTGGAGCGCGGGTTCGCCTCGGTGTGGCCGCGTCTCTCCGGGATGGAAAACGACGTCGTCGGGGCCGGCCTCTATGCCACGAACGCGGCGGGCCGCCGCAGGTGGCGCGAGTTTCCCCTGATCGCGGCGGACGATCTGTTCGTGCGCTCGCGCTTCGCGAGAGGCGAACGAAAACTGCTTGCGGCGGGCGGCTTCCTGTTCAACATCCCACAAGGATCGGATCTGCTCCGCGCCAAGCGCCGATGGGACCACGGCAATCGCGCCCTTGCAGGACTGCACGATGTTCAACCAGGTAACCTGCCCAAGAGGTCGTTCCGGTCCCGATTGGGCGATGTCGGGCGGCTCTGGCGAGAAGGCCCTGGCCTCGCCTGCTTCGTACTGCTTGCGCTCTCGGCACGGCTCACACGAGGCGAGAGCGATGGTGCCGCCGCGTGGATCGGGCCAACGCCGCGGCCGATTGCACCAATCGCACCACGCCGGCCGCACATCGGCATATGCATCGTCACGCATAACAACGCTGACGAGATCGAAGCCTGCCTCGCTTCGCTGAAATCCCGCTGGTCCGATCTTTCGATTCGAATCGAGGACAACGCGTCGGTCGACCGCACGGTCGATCTGGTTCGACGAACCGGATGCCGCACGAAGATCACAGCGAACCTCGTCAATCGCGGTTTCGCCGCTTCGGTCAACCGGCTAGCCGCCGATTTCGGTGAGGAAGTCGACCATCTTCTGCTCGTCAATCCGGACGTCGAACTGGCAGCCGACGCGATCGATCAGTTGATCGCGGCCTCGCTGGCGAGCGAGACGGAGGCGATTGTCGGCGGACGGATGATGCGGCACGACGGCAGCGTCGACCCGACCAACTGCCTTGCCGAACCGTCGCTCCGGCAATCGATCGCGTTCGCATTGGGCCTGCGGCGCTGGCCCTGTTGCGGGTGGCTCGATCCGGATGCGCTCGGCGGCTGGTGCCGCACCGGTATTCGAACAGTCCCCGTGCTCACCGGAGCGACGCTCCTGATCAACCGCGCATTGTGGGACCGCTTGGGCGGGTTCGATGAGCAGTACTTCCTCTATGGCGAAGATGTTGACCTGTGCATTCGGTCGAAAAGACTGTCGAGCGCCACGCTATTCACTGGCTTTGCGCATTATGTCCACCGAGGCGGCGCGAGTTCGGCAGGCGACTCGCAGCGATGGGTCGCCATCCTGCGCGGCAAGGTGAGCCTCTACCGCCAGCACTTGCCCTCGCTCGCAAGCAGATTAGCTCGAGGGCTGCTGCTGTGCGGCGTAGCACTGCGCGCAATGGCTGAAACATCAGGGCTCGCTCGTACAAAAATATGGCGAGACCTGTGGCGGAACCGCGACCTGTGGCGGCGTGGGTGGCCGCCAAATAGCAGCGTGGCTGGCGCCGCAGCTACGTGACAGCCGCGTTCATGCCGCCGAGGTGTCGATCTGGCGGCGGATCACCCGCCGCACCTCCGCATTCGACAGGAACAGATCGTGGTTGATGATGCCCCAGCCCGAGTCGGACGCATCGACCACGCGCACGCCGAGCTTTTCGATGACGGCCTTCTCGGCGGCGCCGACGCGTGTCATGCCGCCGGCGAGCGACCCCGAGAGGGCGAGCGCGCGGTCGTTCGTTGCGGTGATCACGGTGATCTTGCGGGCGAGCGGTCCGATGCGGTTGATGGCCGACGAGAACACGTCCATGTCGATGTCGGGCGAAGCGAACACCACGGCGCCGATCCTGCCGTCAACGGTGTCACCATATCGATCATGGAGCTGGCGCAGGCTTTCGAGCGCCAGCATCGTTCCCATGCTGTGCGCGACGATGTGGACGCGGCCGACGCCCGGAGGCGTTACGATGGCCTGAAGCACGCGCTCGAAGTCATCGCGGGACCACATTGCGCTGTCGCGGTCGTAGGCATAGTCGAACAATCCCGCCTTTGACGGCCAGGAGAACACCATCGTCTGGCCACGGAACCTGATGCCATCGGAGAGGTGGGCCGCATCCAGCGCCGCCGTCTCGAACGTTTGCTTGAAGCCGTGAACATAGATCAGGACGTCTGATCCACCGCCGCCGGCCTGCCCGAGCAGATCGCTGACGTCGCCCGAAACCGGCTCGACCTGATCAATACGCCAATCGGCGAGCCCCGCTGCCGCCAGAGAGAAACGACTTTCGTCCGGCGGCACCAGCTTCGCCCGTGCGACGGTCATCGCGGAGGCCCGATCCGGCCCGAACCAAGGCTTCGCGCGCCCGCCTTTTACGGGCTTGCGCGTGGTTGCGACAAGCAGCGTGGGGTCCACCGACAGCGACGATGCATCGTAGCGCGCGCCGGTCGCGCCCAGGCTGGCGCAGCCGCCGAGCGCGAGTGCGCCCGCGGAGGATGCGAGCCCGCCCAGCAGAGCACGGCGGGACATCATGACTTCGTTTTGCAGTAAATGTCGGACGATCACGCGGGACTTCAGAAGCCGCCTCCGTAAGACCCGCCCCTCACGAATTTCCTGAATGATGATGGCGGCGAGAAAAGGGCGGCAGCTTCAGGCCGGGACGTCGCGCAAGACCGCCGAACGGCGTACACTTGTCGATTGCGGCGCGGAACCGGTCGGAACCCAGCGAAGCAAAGTTCCCTTGTGGCCATTCCAGTGAAGCCTTCGACCGCCTCACGCAGCGAGCCTTCGACGAAGGCGCCCGTCGTCCTGCTTATCAATGAGAGCAATCTGCCTAAAGCATCACGAGCTGGACCACACCATCTTCGAGCTCACCGCGAGCAAGTCTGGCGCGAGCGATATGCTCGAACTCGGTTCGATGTCTGTGCAAGTAGCTGAGAGCTTGGTTCTGGGTCCGAAAAGTCGTCCGAAGTCGGCACGCTTGCCTGACCGGCCCGAGCGCCAGCGAGAATGTAATGGTTTGCCCTGACTCGGTGGTGGATACCGTCCCCATGCTCTTCGCCATGTGTCCGCCTACTCCATAGGAAATGAGCGTCAGATGGTTTTCGCACTGCGCCGCTGAGCGCCGGAAGTCAATGGAGTTGCCGCCTTAATCGAAGCGCCTCGTCTAGGTGCCCATCGGCGATGAGAGTAGCTTAGGCCGTCGATAGTCCATTTCGACTCAATACCCGGCCAAAGTATGTTCCGTGCCGTTTTGCCGAAGCGCCCTAAGCCTCCCGCTCGCGAGCGCAAACCCGCACGTGCTGCGATCCTCAATGCGAGCTGGTGACCAGTCCTGCGCGGTCGCGCTCGATCGAGTTCCGGGGGTGCTCACGGCGGGGAGCACCCTGACGGAAGGTGTTCACAGTGGGGCCACCGTGATTTCACGGAATCCAAATCAGATCACAATACCGCTAAGGTTCTTTTGCCGGGGCCAATTTCATCCCGAACAGATTTATTAACCGGCAAGGGCCGCTGAGAAATCAGCGGCCCTTTCGTTTCAGCGCCTCGGCGCGACCGGAATGCGGCGTTCAACCGGATCTGCCGAGCCGCAGTTTGCTGGGCCTGACGCCATAGCGCCGGAGCAAGGCTCTGCTCAGCGCTCCCTCCGACTGGTAGCCGACATCGGCGGCAATCACGCAAATCCGGTCGTTCGTGGTCATGAGCCGCTGTCGCGTGAAGCCGAGACGCAGTTCGGTGAGGAAGGCGAGCGGTGCCAGTCCGGCCAACTTGCGGAACGACCTGACGAGCGTTGCCCGGGATGCCGCGGACGCCTTCGCCAGAAGATCAAGCGTCCAGTCGCGGGCGGGCTCCCGCAGCATCGCAAGCACCGCATGCGACGTCGAGCGATGGGTCAGAAGCGCGAGAAGACCGCTAGCCCGCGGCACCTCCCTCAGGTGTTCACGCAGCATCATCACGAAGAGTGCGGTCGCCAGATTGGTCGCGATGATCGTAGAGCCGGTCTCGTTCGAATCCAGTTCGTCGCTGATGCAGATCGCGAGCATGTGCAATCGCTCGGCCAGCACGACAAAGTTCGGAAGCGCGGCCATAAGCGCTTGCTCGGACGCAGCTTCACCCCGCAATACGCCGCACACGAGCTCGGTGTCGTAGGCGACCCCAGGGGTCGACTTCGTGCGAATGGCATTGCGGAATTCGGTCACGATGCTGCGGTTGGTGCCAACGGTCGAAACCGAGCGGACCACATGAGCGTCACCGTGCGGGAGCAGCAATGTATCGCCAGCGCCAAGCTTCACCGGACCGTGACCGGTCACCTTCCCAGACCGCACGAAACAACGCTGCCCGCTTCTGGGGCAAAGCCGTCAGAGATTTTCCAATCCGAGAGCATTCATGCTCACCCTGCCCCAACTCGGGATGTCGCGGCGCGGAACGATGGCTGCTCTTGCTGATTATATCGGATAACAGTCCTCACGGTCACCAATCATGATCTATGCACTCAGCATCATCCTGATTCTAATGGCGGCGGCCGCCAGCGCTGGCGTCCTGATTGTTGCCGGGCTCGACGCTGATATGGGGTCGCACAGAAGCAACGATTGACCAGCGTTGCCTCAATGTGAGCCGGAACACTCCCGAACAGGCTGCCACGACAAAGACCCGCGACTTCACGGAATACATTCACAGCAAGCGCGAGGCTTACGAACTTGCACCGGGATGTCCTGCGGCATCGTGGCAAATGCACTCATGGAATCCGGCGTGCAATTTGGAAAGAACCGGAACAGCCGCTTCGACATGCTGCCGCTCGCTTTGGAACCAATCTAAACGGCCAGTATTCTCCGCTGTAATGGCGGATGGCAGTCACCCGCAAGACGGAGTTGCCGACGATGCAAGATCGAGCCGTGCAATCGGACGCCAAGCCTCAACCGCTGCCGGAAAAAGTGTCGGTGACATTGACCGTCAACGGAACAGAGAGGCGCTTTTCGGTCCTGCCCTGGGTCTCGCTTCTGGATGCGCTCAGGGATCACCTCGATCTCACCGGCACCAAGAAGGGGTGCGACCACGGCCAATGCGGCGCATGCACCGTGCTTGTCGACGGTCGCCGCATCAATTCGTGCCTGACTCTTGCAGTGATGCGGGACGGTGCACACGTCACCACCATCGAGGGACTGGCAGCCAATGGGGCGCTGGACCCGTTGCAGCAGGCTTTCATCGACCATGACGCTTTCCAGTGCGGCTATTGCACGCCCGGGCAGATCTGCTCCGGCGTCGGGTTGATCGCCGAGGGACGGGCCAAGACCCCTGACGAGATCAGGGAATTCATGAGCGGCAACATCTGCCGCTGCGGCGCCTATCCCAACATCGTCGCCGCGATCCAGCAGGCGATGGGGACCAGGCCATGATCCCATTCCAATATACGAAAGCAAATAACGTCGCCGACGCCGTGCGGCTGATTGCGGCCACTAGCGGCGCAAAGTTCATCGCCGGCGGCACCAATCTGCTCGATCTCATGAAAGACAATGTCGAGCGGCCGACGACGCTGATCGACATCTCCCGCCTGCCGCTCAGCTCGGTCGAAGAGACAGCATCGGGAGGCTTGCGGATCGGCGCGCTGGTGCCGAACTCCGACCTTGCCTGGCATCCGCTGATCGAAAAGCGCTATCCGCTGGTGGCAAGCGCAATTCTTGCCGGCGCCTCGCAGCAATTGCGCAACATGGCTTCCACCGGCGGCAACCTGGTGCAGCGGACGCGATGCGCCTATTTCTATGACACGGCCACGGCCTGCAACAAGCGGCAGCCGGGCTCGGGCTGCTCGGCCGTCAATGGCATCAATCGCGGGCACGCCATCCTCGGAGCGAGCACCTCCTGCATCGCGACGCATCCGTCCGACATGTGCGTAGCGCTCGCCGCACTCGATGCCACCGTGCACGTGACGGGCCCCAACGGCGCGCGCGCCATTCCGTTCGCGGACTTCCACCGCTTGCCCGGCAATACCCCGCATATCGACACCAATCTCGGGCCGGACGAGATCATCACCGCGGTCGAGGTGCCGGCAAAGGGCTTTGCGACCAACTACTCCTACCTGAAGATCCGTGACCGGATGTCCTACGCCTTCGCGCTGGTCTCGGTCGCGGCCGCGCTAGAGCTCAAGGACGGCACGATCCAGGAGGCGCGGCTCGCGCTTGGCGGTGTCGCCCACAAGCCGTGGCGCGATCCGGCGGCCGAGGCGGCGCTACGCGGACAGGCCGCTGAGGAAGCGAGCTTTGCCCGCGCCGCTGATCTGCTGCTTCGTGACGCCAGGCCGCAGGCGCATAACGGCTTCAAGGTCGATCTCGCCCGGCGGGCGATCATCCGCACGCTGACGCAGGCTGCGCAGGGCACGCCGCAATCGCAATCGAACAAGACAATCCAATGAGCATGGCCAACAACACCGCGAAAACCTATACCGGCACCGCCACTTCGCGCGTCGACGGCCGCGCCAAGGTCACCGGCGCCGCCAAATATGCCGGCGATTTCAACGAAGGCGGCGTCGCCTATGGCGCGGTCGTGGAGGCAACCATCGCCAGGGGCCGGATCACGCGGATCGACGCCAGCGAGGCGCGGAGCGTACCCGGTGTGATCGACGTCATCACCCACGAGAACAGGCCGCGGGTCGCCGACAGCGATAAAGCCTGGAAGGACGACGTCGCCCCGGAGGAAGGTTCGCCGTTCCGCCCGCTCTATGACGACGCGATCAAGTTCAACCAGCAGCCGATCGCGCTGGTCGTGGCGGAAGAATGGGAAATCGCACGGTATGCGGCATCGCTCGTCCGCGTCGACTATGAGAAGCAGGCGTTCGTCACTGACGTCTATCGCAAGCGCGACGATGCCATCGTCGTCGAGAAGCCCGACAAGCCGCGCGGCGACGCTGCGAAGGCATTTGCGGCGGCCGATGTCCGCCACGAAGCGGATTATTTCATCCCGACCGAGCATCACAACCCGATGGAATTGTTTGCGACCACGGCGATGTGGGAAGCCGGCGGCCCGCTGACGGTCTACGACAAGACCCAGGGCGTGCAGAACGTGCAGCAGTATCTCTGCAGCGTGTTCGAGAAGAAGCCGGAAGAGATCCGCGTGGTCTCGCCCTATGTCGGTGGTGCCTTCGGTTCGGGCTTGCGGCCGCAATATCAGGTGGTGCTGGCGGTGATGGCGGCGCTGAAGCTTCAGCGCTCGGTGCGGCTGGTGCTGACGCGCCAGCAGATGTATGGGCTGGGCTATCGTCCGGCCACCATCGAGCGGCTTGCGCTCGGCGCGCGGCGCGATGGCACGCTCGATACGATCACGCATGAGGCTGTTGGCACGACCTCGCAGTTCGAGGAATTCTCGCGCAACGACACCGGCTGGTCGGCCCTGCTCTACACCTCGCCGAACGCGCGATATGAACATCGCGTGGCGCCGCTGGACGTGCCGACGTCCTGCGACATGCGCGCCCCTGGTGCTGCGACCGGTGTCTACGCGCTGGAGAGCGCGATGGACGAACTCGCGGTCGCGCTGAAGATGGATCCGGTGGAGTTGCGGCTGCGCTGCTATTCGGACCGCGACCAGAACGAGGACCTGCCCTACACCAGCAAACGCCTGCGCGAATGCTATCGCGAGGGCGCCGCGGCCTTTGGCTGGGACAAGCGCAAGGCGGAACCGCGCTCGATGCGCGATGGCAAGACTCTCGTGGGCTGGGGGATGGCCTCCGGCGTTTGGGAGGCGCTGCAGATGCCGACCGCGGTGCGTATCGTAATGACCGCCAACGGCCACGCTGAAGTCTCCTGCGCGGCCTCCGATATCGGTACCGGCACCTATACGATCATGGCCCAGGTCGCGGCCGACAGCCTCGGTCTTCCGATTGAAAATATCAGCGTCAAGCTCGCCGATTCCACGCTGCCCAAGGCACCGGTCGAGGGCGGGTCATGGATAGCGGCCTCCGCCTGCCACGCCGTGATCGCGACCGCGAGCGAGGTTCGGAGCGAGCTGTTGCGTCTGGCTAAGCTGATGAAGGGCTCGCCCCTCGCCGACACGGTCGAGGAAGACGTCGCCCTTTCCGACGGCAAGCTCGTCAGTCGGACGCAGACCGACCGCGGGGTTTCGATTTCCGACATCATGCGGCATGGCGCGCTGGAGCGGATCGAGAAGGAAAGGACCAACGAGTTCGCCGAGGACAAGGCGCACGCCAGGAACACGCATTCGGCCGTGTTCGCCGAGGTCAAGGTCGACGAACAGCTCGGCGTCATCAGGGTCACCCGCGTCGTCAGCGCAGTCGCGGCTGGCCGCATATTGAACCTGAAGACCGGACGCAGCCAGGTGATGGGCGCCGTCGTCGGCGGCATCGGCATGGCGCTGCATGAGGAGACGGTCTACGACCACGGCCTCGGCCGGATCGTCAACCATGACATCGCCGAGTACCATGTGCCCGTCAACGCCGATATCCACGACATCGAGGTGATCTTCGTCGACGAGCCGGACAGCCTGATCAACCCGCTCGGGATCAAAGGGCTCGGCGAGATCGGCATCGTCGGCGTCGCGGCAGCCGTCGCCAATGCCGTCTACCACGCGACCGGCGTGCGGGTGCGCGACCTGCCGATCACCCTCGACAAGGTGCTGGAGCGCCGAAAGGCGGCTTAGAGCGTTTTCGAGCGAGGCATGCCCTCGGACTTGATCCGAGGGTGGACACCGGTTCGCGCGAAGAAAACGCGTCTAAACAAGAATCTAGAGCTTCGGTTCTGATTCCATCAGAACCGAAAATGCTCTCGGCCCTCCTTTTGGGGGGCTGGGGGGCCGGCCGGAGGCTCCGTCCCGCTGGACAGGAACCGGAAAATCCGTAAAGAAACATGGCCTGTCGGAGCGGCGTTGCGCCCGCTTGGACCGGCGCACAAGCGCGAGTAAACAACGTTGGGTTTTGGGGCGATTCCAGCGGTCCGGTTCGATCCGTTCGGGCGCCCTCTCCGGTCCCGCCATTTCGGACAATTCGATATGAGAAAGATCATCCTGGCGCTGGCGCTTCTGTATCCGGCCGCCGCGCTCGCCCAAGGTACGACCCCGCCGGCCGCCCCCGCCACTCCGCCCATGGTCGGCGACAAGCCCCTGATGCAAGTCGGCGCCAAGAAGACGGCGGCGAAGAAAGGCGAGAAGGGCAAGCAGCCATCCGTCGCGCAGAAGCTCCAGGCATGCCAGGAGATCGATGACGGCACCAAGGAGCGGCTGACCTGCTATGACGAGGTCTTCGCGCCGCAACCCAAGCCGAAGCCGGCCGCGGCCAAGGCCGTCAGCGAGTGCCGGTTCGTGAAGGAAGAGGACGAGCGGCTGACCTGCTACAACGGCTTTGCCGACAAGATCCCGAAGCTGCCGCAGTAATCCGGCCGCAATCCGGTTACCAGGTGCCCCAGCCGCCGAAGAAGCCGAAGCGCGACTGCTGCGCCACCCGCATCGGCCGCTGGCCCATGAACATCGGCTGCTGACCCATATACATCGGCTGACCCGCGTACATCGGCTGGTAGGCCCGCGCCCTGGCGACCTTATGCCTCTTCGGCGCCTGCGGCTCGTGCTTCTTGGCGTCGGCCGGTACGTATTGGGCGAAGGTCTCGCGCTCGCGAGCCTGGGCAACCGACGACTCGGCACCGGGTGCTGGCGGAAGCGGCGCGGCAGCCATCTGGGTGGCGGGAGCCGGCGGCACGATGGTCGGGAGGCTGGTGTCGAAAACCACCCGTTCCGGCAGCTTCTGGGCAGACTGGATGCGGACGGTGGACTTGTCGATGCCGGGCGCGCTGTGGCTTGCCGTGGCGGCGTCCTGCGGCACCAGAGCGTCGACTGCGTATAAGGCCGCGAGCAAGGCTCCGCCGACATAAAGGAAATAACGCGTCACCAACATCACAAACAGCTCCCCCGCGCGATGACGCGGTTTAATCGCCTAATGGCGATATAGGGAGTTAGTTCCTGGCCACACGCTACGGGTTCAACCGAAACGTTCACTTTTTCGGGACGCTTGAACTAGAGCAATTTCGAGCGAGGCGTGCCCTCGGACT
This sequence comes from Bradyrhizobium sp. Leo78, assembly GCF_059512425.1. Lineage (NCBI taxonomy): Bacteria > Pseudomonadati > Pseudomonadota > Alphaproteobacteria > Hyphomicrobiales > Nitrobacteraceae > Bradyrhizobium > Bradyrhizobium sp. Leo78. The sequence continues at coordinate 22,716 of NZ_JCAMOT010000054.1, read as the reverse complement.
TGATCCGAGGGTGGACACCGGTTCGCGTCACGAAAACCTGTCAAAACGAGAATCTAGCGCTTCGGTTCTGATCCAATCAGAACCGAAGCGCTAGGCTCGGCTTGCCGTGACCAGGGAACACTTTGCCTTATTTGCATTGATGTTCACGAACCCGACCAGAATGCCGGCGTAGGTCTTGCGGCTCTTCATGTTGATGGTGTCGCTGATCACGCGCCGGCGGTCGGTGAGATGCGTGCCGTCGGCGCGGGCAAAGGCGCAGGCGATCTCGATATCCTTGACCGGATAGTGGTTGGCATTGCGCAGCGTCAGCCAGACCAGCGCTTTCGAGCCGAGGCCGCCGCGGCGCCAGAACTGGCGAGAGATCTTCAGCCCATCGATCGGCGCCCGCTCGACCGTGAGGGGCTCGTTGGTGGTGGCAGCCGGCGCCTCATCGTCGACGACATCCTCCGCCGGTGCGATCGCTTGCTCGACTGGCGCAGCCGCCTGCTCGGTCGGCGCAGTCGCCTTATCGAGCCAAACGACCTCCTGCTGAGAAGTCGAGGGCGGCGACGCCGCGGCAACTGATTTGTTATTGGCATCGCTGGGATCGGGGAGCATCAGCCATCCGGCAGATCCGACGATGGCGAGGACGGTGAGCAGAACCAGCTTGGCGCCAAAGCCTCGAAACGACCACCTGCCGATGCCCATGGCCATGTCCTCACCCGCGTGACAGCGCTTCCTGCCTGCACGCAAAGCCGCTCCGGCGGATCACCGCACGGCTTGAAAGGGACGCGCTGCTGTACGGAAACCACCGCCAGTCAATTAACCATCCGCCTAAACTACGGTTCCAAGCTCTCCCGGCAAAATTGCGGCAGTACCTGCGACAGGATGGCCTTGTGGATTCCGAGCCGGTAGATTGCCGCACCAGCGGATCGCGCGGTTAGAGCATGATCCGAATGTGGAAACCGGTTTTCCTCGCGACAAACGCGCAGCATTTGCGTGGGAAGATCATGCTCAAACAAATCATCGAACAAGATGGGAGATGAAATGCCGATAGAGGTTACCTGGGACCATATCCACCTGCGCACCCCCGATCCCGAAGCAACCGCGGCATGGCTCCGGGACGTGCTGGGCGCCGAGATCATCCGCAATCCCGGTCGCATCGACGTGCAGCTCGGCGGCGCCAAGGTGTTCATCGCGCCGGTCACACCGGGCGACGGCGTCAATGCGCCACCGGTGACGCCCTATCAGGGCCTCGACCATTTCGGACTGGCGGTGAACGACATCGACGCGGTCGCCGCCGAGATCAAGGCAAAGGGCGTCGAGTTCACGACGGAGCCGACCACGATCCGTCCTGGCGTGCGCATCTGCTTCATCCGCGGCCCGCAGGGCATCTCGATCGAGCTCCTGGAGCGCGACAAGAAATATGCCTGACCGTGCGACGTGCGCGTCGAGCATTTTCGGTTCTGATTGAATCAGAACCGAAGCTCCAGATTCTTGTTTTGACGCGTTTTCTTCACGCGAACCGGTGTCCACCCTCGGATCAAGTCCGAGGGCATGCCTCGCTCGAAAACGCTCTAGCAGTCAGGTCATGCTGCCGGGCATGAAGCAGCGGATCTGCAGTCCGAGATAGCCGCGGATCGGCCACACCATCGTGCGGCCGTAGCGGTTCGGCTCGGTGATCACGGCATCATCGGGCACGTCGATCCATTCGCCGTCGATGCGCACGCGATAATGTCCGTCCTTGGATTCCCAATCGACGTCGCTCACCGCGGTGCCGTCAGCGTCGGAGCAGCACGGCCCCTTCCCGCTCCTCAAACTGTCGAACCATTGCTTGAGCGGCGAATTGGCGTAACGGCCATCGGGATCGCGCGCATGCACAAGACTTACGGCGGCGACCGACAACAACGCGACAAGACTCAATGTGAGTGGGACTCTGAGGCGGACCGTTCGACGATGGTCCGTAATTTCACGGATGGAACCTGTGAGCTCTGCGCGTAGGCGCGCGAAAATGCGGCCGGAATCGATCCAGTTCGTCACCTGTCTCTCGCTCCTGCACCCACCGGCCGGTGCCGACAAATGTTATGCATTTCGCGGGCCAAGTTGATTCGCCAAGCGCTGTCAGCGACAACGTCGTCATCGAGACGTCGTTCACCAATGGAATCATTTCGGGTTCGCACGGCATCGAGCGACGCATGGGCAACCTGCCACGTTGCGCCGGCCATGCCGCTTTGGCATAAATTCTGAACCGGCAGCCCTTGGGCGAAGGGGGCCGGCCGCGGGGCACTATGAGAAACGGCCTGTATTCTATTCACGTCACCCTGCTCGACGGACGCGTCGGCAAGGGCAGCGGGGTGATCGTGTTCCGCGACGGCCAGATTGTCGGCGGCGATGCCTATCTCTATTACACCGGCACCTACACCGTGAAAGGCAACACCTTCAAAGGCGAAGTGCTGGTGCAGCGACACACCACGCCGCGCGACAGCGACAACCCGCTATTCGGCGGACCTGCGCCGGTCGGCATCGGCGTCACCGGAACTTTCACCGCCACGCAGGCGACGATGAGCGGAACCGCGCTGGTCGGCAAAGCCAGCCAGATCTTCGGCGCCACGCTGCGCAAGCTCGTGGATATCGATTAGCGCATCACGCCATCAGATTGAGACGATCTGACTGCGGGTTCACTTCACCTCTCCCGCTTGCGGGGAAGGTCGGCGCGAAGCGCCGGGTGGGGGCTCTCTCCCCACGATCGAACAGCGCGATTCGTGGAGACACCCCCCACCCCAGCCCCCCACAAGCGGGAGAGGGAGCACAAGCTGCGCGTTCGCCTCCATTGCAAAGCTGATTACTCTGCGGCCTGCTCCACGGGCGCGACGCGCGGCAGGATGATCTGGATGCGGGTGCCGCCGCCGGGCTCGGAGTCGAGATCGAGACGGCCCCCTAAGCGCGTGGTGACGATGCTGTAGACGATGTGGAGCCCGAGGCCGGTGCCGCCCTGGTCACGGCGCGTCGTGAAGAACGGATCGAAGGCGCGGCGGCGCACGTCGAGCGACATGCCGCAGCCATTGTCGGAGAAGATGACCTCGACATTGTCCCTGCCGGAAGCGCGAACCTGGATGTCGACGATACCCGGCTTGCCGTCGGGAAAGGCGTGCGCGACCGAATTGAGGAAGAGATTGGTGAGCACCTGGCCATAAGGGCCGGGATAGGAATTCATGATCAGGTTCGGCTGGCAATCGACATTCAGCGTCAGATTGTGCTTGCGCAGGCCCGGCCTCAGACTCATCACCACCTGCTCGGTGAGGTCGCCGAGGTCAAAGTTGCGCTGATCGGAATAATTACGGTCGGCGGCGACCTGCTTGAACGACTGGATCAGCTCCGCGGCACGGTTGAGATTGGCGACGAGCTGCGAGGACGCATCGCTCGTCGTGGCAAGGAAATCGTTCAGGCTCGAACGCCGCAACTCGCCGCGCTCGACCTGCGCGGCAAAGGTCGCCGCCTTGCGCTCGAGCGCGGAGGCGACGGTGAGGCTGATACCGACGGGATTGTTGACCTCATGCGCGACGCCCGCGACCAGCCGCCCGAGGGCCGCGAGCTTTTCCGCCTCGATCAGCGAGTTCTGCGTCTCGCGCAAATTGCGTAGCGCCGCCTCCGCAGCGTCGCGCGCTTTCCGCATCTCATGCTCGCTGCGCTTGCGCTCGCCGATGTCGAGCGCCACCGTAACGATGTTCTCGATCTCGCCGTTGATGTCGAGGATCGGCAATTTGTTGACCAGCCATTGCCGCATGTTGCCGGCGACGTCCTTGTACTCCTCCTCGTAGAAGCCGAGCTCCGTTCGCCCCGACAACACCCGTTTGTCGTTCTCGTCGGTCTTTGCAGCACCATAGCGTGCCATCAGCTCACCGGTGGTATGGCCGAGCGCCTCGTGCGCCTCGATGCCGAAAATGCCGGCCATGTAGCGGTTCATCAGGACGTAGCGCAGATTGCGATCCTTGACGTTGATCACGGCCGGAACGGTGTCGATCACCATCTGCAGCAACTGCCGGCCTTCGGCGATCGCGTCTTCGGCCCGCTTCTGGTCGGTGATGTCGCGCACCGTGCCTTCGTAGCGGATCACCTCGCCCTTCTCGTCGCGCACCGCGCTCGCGCTGTCGGACAGCCACAGCACCGCGCCGCTGCGGGAACGGACCTGATATTCGTAGTCGCGCACCATGCCGTCGCGGTCCATCAGCCGCTGGTATTCGGTGCGCGCGGCCGGATCGACATAGACATTGGAGGCGACGTCGTCGATGCCGTTGATCAGGTCCTGCGGCGTGGCGTAGCCCATCATCCACGCCAGCGCCGGATTGGCATTGAGCAGCGCGCCGCCCGGCGTCGTCACATAAATCCCGTCGATGGAAGATTCGAACAGCTTGCGATAGCTCTCTTCTGCAAGCCGCTGCTCGGCGAGCGCGCGCACCGCTGCTTCGCGCGCGGTATCCGCATCGACCAGCGTCTTCCGAAATACCTCGGCGGCGCGGGCGATCTCGCCGATCTCGTTGTCGACGTCGGTCGCCGGGATCGACGCGCTCTTCTCGCCGGCTGCGACCGCGCGGATCGACTTGGTGATTGAGGCGAGCGGCCGCACGGTGCGGCGGACCACGAGCAGCGCGGCGAAGATCCCGATCAGCACGCCGGCCGAGCCAAGCACGATGCTCTGCCATTTCGCCTCGGTAAGCGTGCGCGCGAAATCCCGCGACAGGACGTGACCGCGGCGCGAACTGAGTTCGCGCAACAGCTCGGTCACGCGCTGGATCAGCCGTCCCTCGGTGCCCAGCACCTCACGGTCGATATCGGCGATCTGGCGTTCCCGGATCGATATTGCGACGACCGCGTCGGCGTAATTGTTCACGGCCGTGCGCAGCGCCGGCTCGGTGATGGTCATCGACCGCATGCTCTGCGCCGCCTGCTCGGCCGCGGACGGGTTGTGGGCAAGCAGCGCGGTGGCGATGCGGCCCTGGGCCTGCAGCAGGGTGGACGCAGTCGCGGAATCGGACGTTTCGGCTACCGCCTTTTCGAAGGCCTCGCGCAATGGCGGCAGACCGATGATCAGCTCGGCGCGGCGGTTGATCAGCGCCGAGATGCGCTCGATACCGCCGCGGTAGGTGGCGAGGCGCTCGGTCACGCCGTCGATCATGTCCTGCTGCTCGGGGGCAAGCTCGATCCTGGTCTTCTTCAGCGCCTCGCCGAGCGCGCTGGCGGCCTCGCCGACCTGGATCGTCTGCGTCCCGGGATCAGTGACGAAGTCGCGTGCCGCAAGCCGCAGCTCGTTCATCCTGCGATCGATATCCTCGGCCAGGTCGCCGACGCTCTGCAGCCGCTGCAGCTCGCCGAACGTGGCGTCGATGTGACGGATCGCGATCACGCTGGCGGTCGAGGTGATGATGATCACCGCCAGCACCAGGAGGAAGCTGCCGAAAGTAAGCTGACCGATCGACAGCGCGAACGGTCGCTTCTGGGGCGGATTCGGCGGCAATTCGGAGGTCATGCGAAGGGGGGCCAGGCTGAAATCGACCCCAATATACGACGTAATTCGGCTCCGTGGAAATCGGGCCCGAACCCCAAAGCGGGCTTTGCGCCCCTCCAGTGGCCTCGCGGGGGCCCATCGATAGGCACGTTGAGAAAGCTGGCCACAGGATACCGCCCTTCAACGGCGCAGCCTGGAAGGCGGAGGCCTTGTGCCGGGGAGACGGGCCGCCGCGAAAGCGAACACAGCGCCTCCATCGGCGCACGACACAACCTTACATTGCCATCCAGACCACGCGTAGACCAAACGACAGAACAGACGAAACGATCGTTGGTCAGGGCGGCAGCTTGCATCCAACTATTGCGCCTGCTAGTCGTGCAATCTTTGATAGTGGGGGATTTTATGGGGCATCGTTTTGCGAAGTTGCTATCGTTCTTGAGTTTTCTTACCGTCGCCACGCCTGTCAGTGCCGCTTGGGAAGATCAAGTTGATTGGAGCAGGCCTCCATCGAGAAATTCGAAGGTTCAAAGTCTCGGCCTTTACGCCGTCGAGGTCCGATGCACTCCACGCGGGGGATCGCTTGAGGGCGTGACGAACGCATGGACCGGCAAGACACGCAGCCTTCTCGTGTTGCTTACAAAATCTGTCGGCACAGGCACTCCCGCCGTGGACAAGCTCCCGAGCGATGCGATCGGAGCTGTTCAGGCCTATAGCGCGAGCAGCAAGGACTGGACGTCGTACGATTATCGGGACTGCAAGAAAGATTTCCTCGTCCCAGGCTCGAAACTCGCTTTGGTCGCAGTGAAGAACGAAAGCGACGATCCAGCCAGCGGCCCGATTGGCCAGTTTGTATCTGGTCTGCTCGGCATCGTATCGCCGCTGTTCTCGTTCTTCACAGGGCAAGCCTTGCCGACTGCGGTCGCCTCGAAGATCACCAACTTGCAGTCCGCGGCCGACCCTTTCAGCAAGTTGCTCGGCGCGCTGAAATCGGGAAGTACCCAGACGAGACCGGTCGATGTCTTGCGGACCGGGACCTACCGCTACGTCACCGACTATGCTGCCATTAACGTGACGATCCGATCAATCGAATCGATCGTGCTGGACAGAAATCCAAGCTTCCGCGACGATCTTCGCGCTCAGGTGAAGGCTGCGCCAGACAAGATTGACGCAACCAAGCTCGAGCAAAGCTGCCGAGCTGCCCGTCTTGGGATCTCGGACCTCGGTTTCCGCTCCACCCTCGATATTGCCTATGGAATGATTGCGCTTGCCGGCAAGGCCGGCATCGACAATGACCAGACGGTGCAATGCCTTTCGCGCGATTACGCGACAGCAATTACGAGCCGCAGAGATCAGGACAGTCTAGTCTGGAAGGATTTTCAGGCCGAGCAAAAATTCACCCAACATGACGTTGACGGAATTCTTCCAGTCATCGATCGAAGCAGCATTCAGCCAAAATTCAGGGTGATCGCTTCCAAGGTCGACGATCTCGTCACTTCTCTCGCCCAATACGCACGCAACAATCCGCACCCTAAGCAAGCGACCGACCATCTCACCAATCTTCTTGCCGAAGATATTGCAGTCGTCGACAAGACCTCGGATCTGGTCGCCGGTGGCAACGGTTCTTACAAACGTCTCGATTTTATCAATAAGCTCACCGACGAAAATACTCAGCCTCCTCCCGAGCGACGATACATCCGTTTCGGCTGTTACGAAGAAACGAAAGACACGACAGGACTGTTCATCGACGGAGCGTCATCTATTTTTCTTGTCTTCAAGGCCAAGAATGATGACACCACCGTATCGTTTGAAAACGTGCTCGCAATGAAGCCCATGTTCGGCGCGGACTCGAAAAACATCACTGGATTGATCGTTTCTTCGGACCGGGCATGGATCAACAAGGTGCTGACGAACTGGAATTACGTCTGCGGAGACTTCTCCATTAAGAGGCCCACATAGTCCGTCCGGGCTGAGCAGGCGCGCCGCTGGCGATTAGATCATGAAATCGGATCATGATCTAATCTCTTTGTTGAGCATGATCTTTTTCGGAAAACCGGTTTCCACTTTTCCGGATCATGCTCTAGCCGGCGGCGCCGACCTCGAAGACCTCGCCGTCATAGCCGGCCTCGAGCGGGATACGGAGCTGGCGGCCGGTGGCGGTCTTGGTCATGATAGGCGTCACCGTGACGATGGATTTGCCGCGGCTGTCCTGCAGCGCCTCTCCGACGCTGGCCTGCTTGCCGAGCCTGATCAGGTTGCGGGTGGTCGGGAACGGCAGCTTGAAGCGGCCACTCTCCCCGCCCTCCAGCGCCTCCCGAGGGGAAACCCAGATCGAATCTGTGGATTCCCTGCCGTCATGGGCGCCGAGCTGCTCCGGGGGCGCTGCGGCAAGGAAGAACCAGGTGTCGAACCGCTTGGACATGCCTTCCGGCGTGATCCAGTGCGCGTAAGGCACGAGTTCGTCCAGCGCCAGCACCATGCCGGTCTCGGCCAGCACGTTCAGGAAGCTGGTCTTTCCTTCGCAGAGCCGGCTCCGATGCGCGAGCTCGATCTCGTGGGCCCGTCCGGCATCCACCAGCTCGCTCGATCCCTTCGGCCGCGCCAGCAGGATGCCGCTCTCCTCGAACGTCTCGCGGATCGCGCCAATGCGGAAGCTGAGCGCGCTCTCGTCGAGCCCCTCGCCGCCGGAATAGAGCGCGTGGTTGGCGATGATCTCCTTGTCGCCCTTGTCGACACTGCCGCCGGGAAACACCAGCGCGCCGGAGGAGAAATCGATCTCATAATGGCGCACCATCATGAAGATTTCGATTTCGCGCCGCGCGGCGGCATCCCGCAGCAGCAGGATGGTGGAGGCAGGGCGCGGCGTGACGATCTCGGCCATGGCGGCTCACTCCTCAGGACCTCATCCTGAGGAGCGGCCATCGGCCGCGTCTCGAAGGATGATGTGGAAACATCCGGGCCTCATGGTTCGAGACGCCGCTGTGCGCCTCCTCACCATGAGGTGTAAGAATTCAGCCTGCGGCGCTGGACTGCGGCTGCAGGTTGGCGCGGCGGTCGACGCGGGCCACGCGCGACAGGAGGTAATCGACCTCCGCCCTCGCCTGCGGCGTGATGACGGCGCCCGGCTTGCGCTGCGCGCTGGAGGCGATGATGCCGCGCTTCTGCAGCACATATTTGCGCACGGTGAGCCCGACGCCCGGCTGCTGCTCGTAGCGGATCAGCGGCAGATGGGCGTCGAACAGATCATGCGCGGCGTCGCGTTTGCCGGCCTTTGAGAGCTTGACCACGTCGATCAGGAGCTCGGGGAATGCGTAGCCGGTCATCGCGCCGTCGGCGCCGCGCTCCATCTCGAAGTCCAGAAACAGGCCGCCATTGCCGACCAGGATGGACAGCGGCCGCAGCGAGCCGTCCTTCTGGAAATTGCGCAGCGTAGTGATCTTCTCGAGGCCCGGCCAATCCTCATGCTTGAGCATCACGCACGATGGGCAGTCCGTCACGATCTTGCGGATCACCGCGGGCGTGAACACCACCGTGAGCGTCAGCGGGTAATCCTGCAGCACCCAGGGAATGTCGTCGCCGATCGCTTCCTGCGCCTGCTTGAAGTAGCCGATGATCTGGTCGTCGGTGCGCAGGTGCGGCGGCGGCGCGATCATGACGCCGGCGGCGCCGGCATCCATCGATGCCTTGGCCAGCGAACGCATCGAGGCGAAGCCCGGCGCGGAGACGCCGACGATCACCTGCAGATCCTTGGCGCGCTTGATGAAGCGAAGTGCGACCTGCTCGGCCTCGGCTGCATCCAGCTTCGGCGCCTCGCCCAGGATGCCGAGCACCGTGACGCCGTCGCAGCCGACCTCGGTGTAGAAGTCGCTGAGCCGGTCGATCGAACGCTCGTCGATGCGGCCGTCGTCATGGAACGGCGTCGGCGCGATAGCGAACGTGCCGGCGGCTTGGGCGGTGAGCTTTGTCATTCGTGCCTCTATCCTCTTTCGTCATTCCGGGATCGTCCGAAGGACCAGACCCGGAATCTCGAGGTTCCGGGTTCGCGCTACGCGCGCCCCGGAACGACTGTGTAACTCAAAACCGCCGCGCACCCATCTTGATCTGCTCCTCGGAGAAGAAGATCTCTTTGGCATGGGCGACGATATCCTCGGCTTTCCAGCCTGTGAACGGCGGCTTCCAGCCTTCCATTTCCATCATACGCATCTCCCGCACCCCGCGCGGGCCGGAGACGCCGAGCACCTTGCCGGTCTGGTCGCCCGACAAATCGCTGACCATGTATAGCACGGCCGGCGCAATGCCGTCCGGGCCAAGCGCGGCGCCGGGGTTTTCTTTATAGCGGGGCAGGTCTGCTGTCATGCGCGTCAAGGCGCCCGGCGCCAGCGTCCAGACCCGGATGTTGTATTTGCGGCCCTCGATCGCGAGCACGTTGGAAAAACCCCAGATGCCGCCCTTGGCCGCGCCATAGTTGCTCTGGCCGAAATTGCCGATCAGCCCCGAGGTCGAGGAGGTGTTGACGATGACGCCGCCACCGTTCTCGCGCATCCAGCGGAAAACCGGCAGCGTGCAGCAGAAGGTGCCTTTCAGATGCACCTTGATCACCTTGTCCCAGTCCGCCTCGCTCGACTTGGCAAAGGTCTGGTCGCGCAGGATGCCGGCGTTGTTGACGAGGATGTCGGCGCGGCCGAAATGCTTGATGGCATCGTCGAACACCGACTGGCCGCCTTCCAGGGTGGAGATGTCGGCGCCATTGGCGACCGCGCGGCCGCCCTCGGCCTTGATCGCATCCACCACCTGCTGCGCCATCGACTTGTCGGCGCCCGAGCCATCGCGCGGGCCGCCGAGATCGTTGACCACCACCGCCGCGCCCTCGCGTGCGAATAGTCTTGCGTAGGCCTCACCGAGCCCGCCGCCCGCGCCGGTGATCAGCGCCACCTTGCCGTCGAGTAATCCCATGGTTGCTTCTCCCGTTTTGTTTTTTCTTCCTCTCCGTCATGGCCGGGCTCGTCCCGGCCATCCACGACTTAGGCGCCATTTGCAACAAAGAACGTGGATGCCCGGGACATCTAGCGCGAAGACGCGCTTCGCGCTTTTGCCTGGGCATGACGAGATAACTCAGAGCGCCTCAACCACGGCCGACTAGCCCAGCACCGTCTTGCCGTTGCGGATCACGGTGACGCCGCGCGATTTCACCTTGGCCTCGAACGAGATCACGTTGCCGTCCTTCCAGAGATCGATCGTCACGGTCTCGCCGGGATAGACCGGCGAAGAGAAGCGCGCGACGTGCTGCTTGAAGGCGGACGGATCGTAATCGGCGTAGGTTTGCAGCACGCCGCGGCAGGTGATGCCGTAGGTGCACATGCCGTGCAGGATCGGCCGCGGGAAGCCCGCTTTCTTCGCGAACTCCGGATCGGAATGCAGCGGGTTGCGGTCGCCGCAGAGGCGGTAGATCAGCGCCTGGTCCGGGCGCGTTGCGATGTCGACGGTCCGGTCGGGCCCGCGCTCGGGCACCTTGTGCGGCTCGGGCTGGCCCTCGGACGGTCCGCCAAAGCCGCCGTCGCCGCGGGCGAAGCGCGAGGCGACCAGCGTGACGAGCTTCTCGCCCTTCTCATCCCTCAGGATGGTCTGGTGGCGGATCACCGCGCCCTTGTCCTTGCCCTTGTCGAACACGTCGAGCACGCTGGAATCAGCGGTGATGTTTGCGGCCGTTGCGAGCGGCTTGTGGAAGCTGATGTCGCGCTCGCCATCGACCACCAGCACGCGGTTGAGGTTCATCTCACCGGGGCCGGCACCCCAGGCCGCAACGGACGCGAAGGTCGGCACCACCTTCAGCGGACGCGGCGTCAGCGTCGCTTCATTGACGAAAGCGAGTTCGCGCTCGTCCATGGGATCGGCGCCCATGCCGATGCCATAGGCGTAGAGCATCACCTCGCGATCGCCGTAGCTGTACTTCTGGCCGAGATTTTTCAGGGCCATGAGTTGCTCGTAGTTGATCGGCATTTTTTCACTCCTCCCGGATTCTTCACCGGCACCCGTTACAGCGCCCTCTCCCCTTGTGGGAGAGGGCAGCTCCGCGGCCGGCCTCAAACTCGTTCGGGTGAGGGGTCGCCTCCACAAGCACCGAACTCGCGGAGAGAACCCCTCATCCGGCGCGCATTGCATGCGCGCCACCTTCTCCCACAAGGGGAGAAGGTTAAGGCTAGGCCGCCGTGAAGAACGGCAGTGGCGCGCCATCGGTCGGCTTCCACACCACCTTCACCTTCTGGCCGATCCTGATCTTGTCCAGGTCGCAGTCGACGATATTTGTCTGCAGCGACGGGCCTTCCTTCAGCGTGACATAGGCGATCGCGTACGGGCCGGTGGGCGACTTCCGCATCAGGCTGTAGGTATAGACGGTGGCCTCGCCCGAGCTCTCTTCCCACACCGTCTTGTCGGAGAAGCAGAATGGGCAGATCGACCGCGGAAAGTAATGCGGCTCGCCGCAGGCGGTGCAGCGCTTGATCAGGAACTTGCCCTGCTTGGCCGCTTCCCAGAACGGCGCGGTTTCCGGGTTGGTCACCGGCGCATTGTATTTCTTCGCTTCAGTCATCACACGCGCTCCAGAATGCAGGTCGAGGCGGCGTGGCGGACGCCGAGCAGGCCGCCGGTGCCATGGGCGATCGCCAGATCGCAATTGGGCACCTGCACCTTCGGATGCGCTTCGCCGCGGAGTTGCCGGACGGCCTCGAGGATCTTGGTCATGCCGCCGCGGTTGACGGGATGGTTGCTGCAGAGCCCGCCGCCATCGGTGTTGAACGGCAATTTGCCGACGCCGGAAATCAGGTTGCCGTCGGCGACGAACTTGCCGCCCTCGCCTTTCTTGCAGAAGCCGAGGTCTTCGAGTTGCATCAGCACGGTGATGGTGAAGCTGTCGTAGATCGAGGCGTATTTGATATCCTTCGGCGTCACGCCCGCTTCCTCGAAGGCGCGCGGACCGGACCACACGCCGGCGGAATACGTCAGATCGAGATCCTTGCCGCCGCGCGGGCCCTTCATCGCTTCGCCATGGCCGATCAGGCGCACCAGCGGCTTCTTCAGGCTCTTGGCGATCTCCTCCGTGGTGACGATCATCGCGCCGCCGCCGTCGGTGACGACGCAGCAGTCCATGCGGTGCAGCGGATCTGAAATCATCGGTGAGTTCAGGACGTCCTCAACTGTGACGACCTCCTTCAGCATCGCGTGCGGGTTGTATTGCGCGTGATGGGATGCGGCGACCTTGATCCAGGCGAGCTGCTCGCTGGTGGTGCCGTAATCGTGCATATGGCGCATGGCACACATGCCGTAGGCGTTATGCGTGGTAGCCCCGTAGGCGGATTCGAAATCGGCCTCGGCTCCGGCGGCGCGCGGCGGCATCACGCCGGTGCGCGGCTTGCCGGCGAGCGTCACCAGCGCGATCGAGCATTTGCCGGCAGCAATCGCTTCGGCTGCGTGACCCAGGTGGATCAGGTAGGAACAGCCGCCGGTCTCGGTGGAATCGACGTGCCGCAACTTCTTGGTGTTGAAGCCGAGATAATCGACCATCGGCCAGAGCCCGCCGGGCGCATCGCCGGCGAGGAAATAGCCGTCGATATCGTCCTTGGTGAGCCCCGCATCCTCGATCGCGCCCTTGGCGACCTCGGCATGGAGCTGCGCGGTGGATTTATCGGGAGCATGCCGGGTGGGATGCTCATAGATGCCGGCAATGTAAGCCTTGCCTTTGATGGTCAACTCGTTCTCCGCTGGCGTTTCTGGTGCGAGCGTTTTTCTGGACCGTCAGGCAGGCCTTGGCAAGCGCGGAAATATTCCGTGCGGCGAGAGGGAAGCGGTCGTGGCCGCACTCTCCGACCTCATCCTGAGGAGACCGCGAAGCGGCCGTCTCGAAGGATGGGCCTGGGCGACAGTGGGGCCTCATGGTTCGAGATGCGCTACGCGCTCCTCACCATGAGGAGGAAGCAGCGGCGCCGTGGCCCGACGCTACTCCGCTGCCATTTGCCTCGGGGCTGGCGGCGGGTTGGCGAGGTCGGCGGCGAGTTGGGCGTAGCGGGCTTTTGCGTCCTGCACCGCCTTTTCCTTCACCGGGCCGTAACCGCGGATGCGATCGGGCAGCGAGAGCAACTCGACAGCAGTGTCGACCGTGACCGGCGACAACAGGCCGAGCACGGTCGCGACGTCCTTCTCGTAGCCTGCGATCAAATCGCGCTCGAGCTTGCGATCGGCGCTATAGCCGAAGAGGTCGAGCGGCGTGCCGCGCAGGAAGCGCAGCTTGGCCAGCACGCGGAAGACGCTGAGCATCGACGGACCGAAGGCGCGCTTCTTCGGGCGGCCCTGAGCATCGAGGCCCCTGCTCAGGATCGGCGGCGCGAGATTGAAGCTGAACTTGAAATCGCCCTCGAACTGCTCGCGGAGCTGGTGCTCGAACCGGCCGTCGGTGTAGAGCCGCGCCACCTCGTACTCGTCCTTGTAGGCGAGCAGCTTGGCATAGTTGATCGCAACCGCCCGCGGCAGCGCTTCGCCATAGCTGCCCTTGGTGGCGGCATCGCGCACCTGATCGACCAGCTTGCGATAGCGTTTTGCCAACCTGCCACTCTGATAGGCCGTGAGATGGGCGCTGCGGTGGGCGATGATCTCGTCCAGCGTCATGGCATCCAGCGTCTTCGGCGCGACCGGCTCGTCCTGGTCCTTCATCATCGCGGCCAGCCGCACCGGATCGGCGGCGGCAAGACGGCCGAGCTGGAAGGCCTCCTTGTTCATCTTGATCGAGACGCCGTTGACCTCGATCGCCTGCTCGATCGACGCCGCCGACAGCGGCAACAGGCCCTTCTGATAGGCGTAGCCCATCATCATGATGTTGGTGGCGATGCTGTCGCCAAGCAGGGCTTCGGCTGGCCTGGTGAAATCGAAGAACGCAGAGTCCTGGCGCAGTGCGTTCTCCAGCACCGAGTTGACCTTGCGAACCTGGAAGTTGAAGTCGCGGTTGAGGATGAAGTCCGCGGTCGGGATCACATGGCTGTTGATGATGCCGGCGGTGCGGCCGGATTCGCAGAGCGTGATCGTCTCCTTGGACGCCGCGACCACCTCGTCCGCGGCCAGCACGAGATCGGCGGTGCCGGTGACGATGCGCGAACAGGTAACGTCGGCCGGGTGATCTGATAGCCGGACGTGGCTCAGCACCGCGCCGCCCTTCTGCGCGAGGCCCGACATGTCCAGGATCATGCTGGCCTTGCCTTCGATATGCGCGGCCATGCCGAGCAGCGCGCCGATCGTGAGCACGCCGGTACCGCCGACACCGCCGACCGCGATATTATACGGACGCTCCAGCGACGGCCGCGTCGGCGGCTCAGGCAGGTCACCGATGGCGCCGAGATCCGGCGGCGCGCGCCGGCGCAGCTTGCCGCCATCGACGGTGACGAAGGACGGGCAAAAGCCCTTCACGCACGAATAGTCCTTGTTGCAGGTCGACTGGTTGATGGTGCGCTTGCGGCCGAACTCGGTCTCCAGCGGCTCGACCGAGATGCAGTTCGACTGCACCGAGCAGTCGCCGCAGCCCTCGCAGACGGCCGGGTTGATCAGCACGCGGCGCTGCGGATCCTCCATCAGGCCGCGCTTGCGGCGGCGGCGCTTCTCGGCGGCGCAGGTCTGCACGAATACGATCGCGGACGTGCCCTTGAACTCGCGGCACGCCTTCATGACGTTCTCAAGCTCATCGCGATGGGCGAGCTTCACGCCGGGCGCGATGGTGCTGGCCGGATAGGCGTCGGGATTTTCAGAGACGAGGTAGATCTCGCGGATGCCTTCGGCGTGGAGCTGGAAGGTGATCTGCTGCGGCGACAGATCGCCGTCGTGACGCTGGCCGCCGGTCATCGCGACCGCGTCGTTGTAGAGGATCTTGTAGGTGATGTTGGCCTTGGAAGCGACCGCCTGCCGGATCGCCAGAATGCCGGAATGGAAATAGGTGCCGTCGCCGAGATTGGCGAAGATGTGGTTCTCGTTGGTGAACGGCGCGATGCCGACCCACGGCACGCCCTCCCCGCCCATATGGGTGAAGGTCTCGGTGTTGCGGTTCATCCACAGCGCCATGAAGTGGCAGCCGATGCCGGCCATCGCGCGGCTGCCTTCCGGCACTTTGGTCGAGGTGTTGTGCGGGCAGCCCGAGCAGAAATACGGGACGCGGGCGATCGGGGATGTCGCCTGCATTTGCGTCGCCTGGCGGCCGTTGAACCAATCGGCCTTGGCGCGCAGCATCTCGGCGATCTCAGGGTTGAGATTGAGCCGAAGCAGGCGCTCGGTCAGCGAGCTCGCGAGCGAGGCGACGCTGAGCTCGGCAGCGAAAGTAAGGAAGCGCTTCTCGTGCTCGTCCATCTTGCCGACGATGCGCGGGCGGACGTCGTCGCGCCAGTTGAAGAGTTCCTGCTTGACCTGGTTCTCGACGATCTCGCGCCGTTCCTCGACGATGAAGATCTCCTCGAGGCCGACGGCAAAGTTGCGCACGCCTTCCGGCTCCAGCGGCCAAGGCATGCCGATCTTGTAGAGGCGGATGCCGATCTTGGCGGCGATCTCCTCCGTGATGCCGAGTTCGCGCAGCGCCTGGCGGATATCCTCGTAGCTCTTGCCTGAGGCCATGATGCCGTAGCGCGCGTTCGGCGAATCCATGGTGATGCGGTTGACCTTGTTGGCGCGGGCAAAAGCGATCGCCGCATAGCCCTTGTAGTCCTGCAGGCGCCGGTCCTGCTCGAAGCGGTCGTCGGGCCAGCGGATGTTCAACCCGCCCGGCGGCAGCTCGAAATCGGTCGGGATCACGAACGGCGTCATCTCGTCGCTGAGGTCGATCTCGGCCGTGGTCTCGACCGTCTCGGTGATCACCTTCATGCCGACCCAGCAGCCGGAGTAGCGCGACATCGCGATGCCGAGCAGACCCATCTCGATCATCTCGTGGATGCTGGACGGATAGAGATAGGGCATCAGCGCCGAGATGAAGGCGTGGTCGGACTGGTGCGGCACAGTGGAGGATTTGGCGCCATGGTCGTCGCCGGCCAGACACAGCACGCCGCCATGCTTGGCGGAGCCCGCCGCATTGCCGTGGCGGAACACGTCGCCGCAACGGTCGACGCCTGGGCCCTTGCCGTACCAGATGCCAACCACGCCGTCGTAGTTGGCGCCGGGCGATAGGTGGAGCTGCTGCGAGCCCCAGACCGCCGTGGCAGCCAAGTCCTCGTTCACGCCAGGCTGGAACTTGATGTTGTACTGCTCAAGATGGTGCTTCGCCGCAAAGAGCTGCTGGTCGTAACCGCCAAGCGGCGAGCCGCGATAGCCGGAGATGAAGCCCGCGGTGTTGAGGCCGGCTGCACGGTCGCGGCGGATCTGCGCCATCGGCAGACGGACCAGGGCCTGGATGCCGGTCAGAAAGATATGGCCGGTGCCCTGAGTATATTTCTGGTCGAGACTGATCGGACCTTGGTTGATTCCCATCTAAGCCCTCGTAATCCTTGGTCGCAGCGACTGATTTTAGCTAGTCATCCAAGCGCCTTAGAACCAGTCTATGTCGGTTTTCAAAGGCCGCGCAGCACAATTCTGTGCTGAAACAGCTCGCTTTCGAAGTTCGCAATTTCGTGCCTGGAATGACCGGGTTTGTTTTCGCTTCGTGCGCCGGAGGGGTGTTGCGCGAAACGCCGTAAGGTGCCCGGAAGGCCGACAGCAGGTGGGCGGATGCAGGCATGGCGTCAAACGGCCGGCGCGATTCTCGCTCAAGTGTTTTTGTGCAGTGCATTCTTCTTCGACGAAGACGTGCAGCACACAGGGACCGGGAACGTCAGGGAGCGCTCGCGAGTTGTAACTTAGGCTAACGGAGGAACCCCAATGGCATACCAACCGAATGACCCTGACCGCAGCAATATGACCGAGGACGAGGTCCGCCATCAGGCGCGTCTCAACAATCTGGACAATGAGTTGCAGCCGGATCCGGAGCTTGCCGAGCGCCCGGCCAGTGGTGCGAAGATCGCGATGTTCGCGATTGCGATCGCGGTGGTGCTTGGCGCAGTGTTCTATGGCCTGAACAACACGTCCGTTAACAATGCCGGCACGACGCCGCCATCGCAGAGCGCGCAGAACCAGCCGGCCAACCCCGCATCTCCATCGACCACGCCGAAGGCCAACACCGAACCCGGCACGACGACGGGCGCGGCGACCAACCGCCCGACACCACCGCAGTCGAATCCGACCGGCCAGGAGATCGACCGTTCGGCCAAACCGGACAGCAATAAGTAAGAGGTATCGACACTCTCGCAGGCACGGCGGGCATGATCTGCCCGCCGTGTTTCTTGTGAGAACCGCTACTTGAACATCTTGTTGAGCTCGCCGCCGGGATAGCCGTGGGCGAGTTCGGTGAAGGTTCCCTGCTCCGCTATCTCGCGTGCGGCTTTCATGAAGCCGGCCCAGGCGTTGCGCGCCAGCGAGCCGCCGACGCTGATGCGGCGCACGCCGAGATCGGTCGCTTCCCGCAGCGATAGGCCGGAGGCGCCGATCAGGAGATTGACGGGCTTGGGATGCACCGCCTTCACGACCGCCGCGATCTCGTCCCTCGTCTTGATGCCGGGCGCATAGAGGCAATCGGCGCCGGCGGCGGAATAGGCTTGCAGCCGCTCAATGACGAGATTGAGATCGTTCCGTCCCCACAGGAAGGCTTCGCAGCGGCCGGTGAGCAGGACGCCGCTATCCTCGGCGTCGATCGCCTTGCGCGCGGCCTTGATGCGTTCGACCGCCAGGCTGGAGTCGTACAGCGGCTTTGCCGCATCGCCGGTCGAGTCCTCGATCGAGAGTCCCGCAACCCCTGTCCTGACGCCGCGGGCAACGTTGGTTGCAACGTTGTCCGGCTCTACGGCAAAGCCGCCTTCGAAATCGGCGTTGACGGGCAGATCGACGGCGGCGCAGAGCGCCGTCAGATGGCCCACGACATCATCGACCGTGACGCGGTTGTCGGCCTTGCCGATGGTCCAGGCAAAGCCGGCGCTGGTAGAGGCGAGCGCCTTGAAGCCGAGTTGCTGCAGTGCGCGGGCGCTGCCGACGTCAAAGGGGTTGGGCAGGATGAAGCAGCCGCTCTCATGCAGCTTCCTGAACGCAGCGCGCTTCTCGGCAATCGTGACCGGCATGTTTGCTCTCCTTTCGATGATTGGTATTGCGAGCTAGGGCGGCTCATGAACGGCACGGCTGTCCCTGGGCGCCTGCGCGCGATCGTTCATGCCGTAGTCGCGGATCACACTGGCGATCCGGATCCGGTAGTCCTCAAATATGACCGCGCGGCCCTTCGCCTGAGACCTGCGATGTTCCACCACATTGCGCCAGGCCTCGACGGCGGCTTCATTGCGGAAGAACGATATCGACAGGAACTTCCCCTTCTCGGTCAGGCTCTCGAAGCGCTCCACGGAAATGAAGCCGTCAATGCTCTCCAAGATCGGCCGCAACTCGGCGGCAAGATCGAAATATTGCTGCCGAAGTTCGGGCTTCGGCCAGACCTCGAAGATCACGGCAATCATCGGCACCTCCCTCGTTCCGGAAGGCGACAGTCTACAACGTAACCGGCCGCAAAAAAGTCCGCTCTTCGGCCAGGATGAATTTCTCTTCCTCGGCGAAGTTGAAATTGGTCATGCCTTCGGCGTCCTCGCGCAGCCGTGCGCGATAGGCCTCGTAGGCGGCAAGGCTTTCGAACGAGATCAGCGCAAAGGCGATGTTGTTGGTGCCCTCATGCGGCATGAAGTAGCCGATCAGATCGCCCCCGCATTTGGGAATGATGGTGAGCCAGCGCCTGGAATATTCCTCGAACTGCGCGCGTTTGAAGGGATCGAGCTGGTAGCGGATGAACGCGGTGATGGTCATGGGTTGCTCCCACAGCTTGCGTCGTTGCGGGCGAAGGCGGAAGCATCCGTCCGCGCACGCGGAATGATGGACCGCCTCGTCGCCACCGGTGCGACACCTCGCACCGGTGCGACACTTCGATCAGGTTGCGCGAATGATAACGCCTTGCTCGACGCTAATGCTTCGGCTAAGATCGAAGTATGAAAGCTGGTCCTGACATCGCCATGGTCGCGTCGCTGGTCGGCGACCCCGCGCGCGCCAACATGCTCACCGCGCTGTTGAGCGGCCGGGCACTTACCGCGAGCGAGCTTGCGCAGGAAGCTGGCATTACGCCGCAGACCGCGAGCTCGCATCTCTCAAAGCTCGAAACCGGCGGGCTGATCGAGCCGGAAAAGCAGGGCCGCCACCGCTATTACCGCCTCACCGGCACCGACGTCGCAGGCGTGCTGGAGGGGCTTGCGGGGCTTGCCGCGCGCGCCGGTCACATGCGCGTGCGCACCGGGCCGAAGGACCCCGCGCTCCGCCGCGCGCGGATCTGCTACGATCACCTCGCGGGCGACCTCGGCGTTCAGATGCTCGACAGCATGAAGAAGCAGCGGCTGATCCGGCAGAGCAAGGACGCGATGGAGCTGACCGGCGAAGGCAAGCGCTTCATCGCGAAGGCGCTGCAGATCGACGCCGACGCGCTACTCCATCCTCGCCGCCCCGTATGCAAGGCGTGCCTCGACTGGAGCGAGCGGCGGCATCATCTGGCGGGCACGCTGGGCGCTGCGATCATGGAGCGCTTCACCGAGTTGAAATGGGCGGCGCGCGACACGACGCCGGGCAGCCGCGTGGTGAATTTTTCGCGGAACGGCGAAAAGCGATTTGCTGCGCTATTCGGGACTGGCGAATAGCGGCACGCGAGCGCAGCGAAGAACTGGCGCCGTCATTGCTTCGTCATTTGCACCGGCAAATGCTGCAGAACGCTAACTTGGTAGCAGGTTTCTTTGCTCCACGGTAAGAAGTAACCGCTCCGTTCACATCGCATTCAGCCCTGGAAACTATGCTCCGCGACAAGTGATGCGGCGTCTGCGACACTCCAGCGCGGCGAATCACTGTCGCATTCGAGTGCGGCGAGAACTCAATGGGAGAAAAAGAATGAAGTATGTTCTGGCGGCGGCTGTCGTTGCGGCTGGCATGGTCGCGAGCTTCAGCTCCGCAAACGCGGCGGGCGGTTGCGGCCCCGGCTTTCACCGTGGTCCGTATGGCGGTTGCCGACCCAACCGCGCCGTCTACGTGCGGCCTGCACCGAGAATGGTGGTGGCGCCTCGCGTCTGCCCCCGCGGCTTCATTTGGCGCCATGGCCGTTGCCGGCCTTTCTAAACTTGTCGTTAAAGCGTAGAGCGTTTTCGAGCGAAGTGGACTCCGGTTCGCATAGCAATCAAGTTTACGCAGATTGCGTAGACTTATCTGCGCAGAAAACGCGTCAAAACTGGAATCTAGAGCTTCGGATCTGATTCCATCAGAACCGAAGCTCTAGTCGAACAAAGCTCGGCCAATCAGATGGCCGAGCAGAGCGCGCTAAACTCTAGCGGCCAAACAATAGTGGGCAGGGACTGCGGCTCGCGGTCCCTGCCCTTTTTCGATTAGTGGGCCTGCTAGACTAGATTGGCCTCACCAGCGACGCCAGTGCCGACGGTGCCAGTGGCGATGGCGATGGCGCCAGCCCCGGTGAGGATGCCAGTGGCGACGATGTCCATGACCTCCATGCCCATGACCGCGATGCCCGTGACCGCCATGCCATTGCACCTGTTCGGGCTTGAGCTTTTCAACTTCATCGCCGGTGGAAACCGCAGGATGGGCATCCGGGCTGGAAGGCCGCCGCGCGTCTTCGCTTAGTGGCATCATCGGCGCGGCTTGCGCGGTTGCAGCAAAGGTTGCCACACCTGCGGCAGCGCCCAATGCAATCTTCAAAAAGTGGCGGCGTTCCATGAACATTGTCCTTTTCTTGCTCAGCATGTGATGCTCGAACAGTGTTGCCGCCGTGAGATGAATGCCCGCTGAACTTTGCGCGTGCGCTGGGCGCGACAAAAAGCGCCGCGGCAATCGCGCGCGCCTCTGCATCCGCGGACTCGCCACGATCTTTTTTTGCCGGCACGATGCGACCAAAATGGACGCTCGGCGTTAACCGGGTCAGCTCCAATTCCGAAGGAGAACGCCATGGCGGCAAAGGCGCGACCGACTCCAGACGGGTTTCACACCGTGACGCCTTATCTTATCGTGGAGGGTGCCGAGAAGATCATCAGCTTCCTGGAGCAGGCGCTGGGTGCCCGAAAGCACCACGAGCCGACCCTGCGGCCCGATGGCACGATCATGCACGCGACGCTCAGGATCGGCGATTCCATGGTGATGATTGCCGATGCCTGCGAGCACGCCAAGGCCATGCCCGCCATGCTCTATCTCTACGTGCCCGACGTCGACACCGCCTACCGCTGCGCCATCGAGGCCGGCGCGACCTCGATCATGGAGCCGGCGGACCAATTCTACGGCGACCGCACCGGGGGCGTGAAGGATGTCGCCGGCAATAGCTGGTTCTTCGGCACACACATCGAGGACGTCGCACCCGACGAACTGAAGAAGCGCGCGGCGGAGATGTTCAAGAACCAGGGCAAGGCGGCGTAGGCGCGACGCGGCGATCAGGCCGCAATCTCCTCCGCCAACACCAGCACCTCACGCGTCCGCGTGACGTCAGGCCAATCGCGGTTGAAGTCGGCAATCAGCCGCTTCATCTCCTCGCCACCAACCGCACGCTCTAGCGAGGCCTGGTCGGCAAACTGATAGGTCGCCAGATGCTGCGACGGATCGGTCGCGCTCCAGTGCCGCCACGCCTTCTGCGCCCGGAACGATTTCAGCGCATCCGGCAAATGCGCGCGCGAATACCAGGCGTCGAAGGCAGCGCGTTTCGCGGGGTCGGAGACGGTGGCACGGACGATGAAAAACGCAGTGGGCATGTGATCCTCCGTACATTTTGTAGGGCGGATTAGCATCAGCGTAATCCACCGCAACATAACCGCGAGCATAGATGGCGGATTACGCTGACGCTAATCCGCCCTACGGCATCATCACAACGGCAGATTGTCGTGCTTCTTCACGGGGATCTCGACTTTCTTGTCCTTGAGCATCGCCAGCGCCCGCGCGATCCGGCGCCGGGTCGAATGCGGCATGATGACGTCGTCGATGTAGCCGCGCTCGGCGGCGATGAACGGCGACAGGAAGCGGTCTTCGTATTCCTTGGTGCGCGCGGCGATCTTGTCGGGGTCGCCGATGTCGGAGCGGAAGATGATCTCGACCGCGCCCTTGGCGCCCATCACCGCGATCTGCGCGGTCGGCCAGGC
>NZ_JCAMOT010000053.1:0-43849 GCF_059512425.1 Bradyrhizobium sp. Leo78 | reverse complement strand
CGCTTCTCGGGCGAGAGCGTGCGCCAATGGCGCAGCGCTTCCTGCAGGATGGTGAAGGTGCCGACGATGTTGGTCTGGATGAATTCGCCGGGGCCATCGATCGAGCGGTCGACATGGCTCTCGGCGGCAAGGTTCATCACCGCGTCGGGCTGGTATTTCTCGAACAGGCGGCGGAGCCCCGCGCCATCGCAAATGCATTGCTTCTCGAAGCTATAGTTCAGGTTCTGAGCGGCGCCGGGCAGCGAATTGGGGTTCGCCGCGTAAGTGAGCTTGTCGATATTGACGACGCGGGCATGGGTGTCACGCAAGAGATGACGCACGACGGCGGAGCCAATAAAACCTGCGCCGCCGGTGACAAAAATAGTCGAGCCCTTGAAACGCATGATGAGCTGCCTCTAATGCTCAAACGAACGATAAACCGACATTAAATATTCGCCGTAGCTGCTCTTGGCGGTCTTCTGCGCCACCCTGGCGAAGGCCTGGAGCGAGATGTAACCCTGGCGCAGCGCGATCTCCTCGGGGCAGGCGATGCGCAGGCCCTGGCGCTGTTCGAGGATCTGGACGAAATAGCTGGCATCGACGAGGGATGCGTGCGTGCCGGTGTCGAGCCAGGCAAAGCCGCGGCCGAGCACCTCGACGTAGAGATCGCCGCGATCGAGATAGGCGTTGTTGACGTCGGTGATCTCGATCTCGCCGCGCGCCGATGGCCTGACCTTGGCGGCGATGTCGACAACGTCGTTGTCGTAGAAGTACAGCCCGGTGACGGCGACGTTGGATTTCGGCTGCTTCGGTTTCTCCTCGATCGAGAGTGCGCGGCCTCTATTGTCGAGCTCAATCACGCCGTATTGCTCGGGCGTCTTCACGACATAGCCGAACACTGTGGCGCCCTTCTTGCGCTGCGAGGCCGCGGACAGCATCTCCGGCAGACCGTGGCCGTAGAAGATGTTGTCGCCCAGGATCAATGCGACGGGGTCGGTGCCGATGAACTCCCGGCCGACGATGAAGGCGTCTGCAAGTCCCCGCGGCGTCTCCTGCGTGGCGTAGGAAAAACGGACGCCGATCTCGCTGCCGTCGCCGAGCAGCCGCTGAAACAGCGGCTTGTCCTGCGGAGTGGAGATGATCAGGATGTCGCGGATGCCGCCCAGCATCAGCGTCGACAGCGGATAATAGATCATCGGCTTGTCGAAGACGGGCAAGAGCTGCTTTGAGACCACCGTCGTCGCCGGGTAGAGGCGCGATCCCGTCCCGCCGGCGAGGATAATGCCCTTCATGATCAATCCCGATTTAAATATAAAGCGGGTTATAAATAATCCGATCTCATTATAAAAATAAAGCTGGATATAATATTAATATTTATTGCCCCGATTAATCATGCGGTATTATAATACGGGCGCTCATCGAGCGCGGCTTCCCGCCGTGCCAACCTGGCGCGTTTGCGTGGTGATTTCGGAGTTGATATGCCACTCGTGGGACGTGGCGCTGGACCAGGAACGCGCTGACCGTTGACCAGATTTCAACCGGTCCCGGACCGGTAAGACACGTGGGTTGCGCTATGATGGCCAGGGCTAATCTCGTCGGCTTGATCACCGCTTTTGTTGTCTTGTGCGCATGCAATACGAAGGCGCATGCGATTTCCGTCGAGGTGGCGCGGGCCTGCGATGCCCTGGTGGCCAAGACGTTTCCTCCGCGCCAGATCGGCAATCCGGCCGCCGGCAGCGCCAAGGGGACGGGCAAGGATCAGCGGGAATTCTTCAACAAGTGCGTCGCGAACGGCGGCAAAATGGACGCCGAGCCTGCGAAGGACACGAAATAACCAATCCCTTTCAGCGCTTGGAGGGCTTTTGCTCGCGCGTCGGGCAGGGCGAATAGAAGGCGCCGTTCGCGGCGTTGACGCGCTCGACGCATTGATTGGGATCGGTCACCTGTCCCGACACCGAAAAGTCATATCCGACGCCTTTGACGACCAGGACGTATCGGCCCGGTGAAAGCACCAGGCCCTCGTTCTCCGGTTGTATCAGCAGCATCTTGGGCTGGTCCTCGACGGGGCCGATCTTGAACGGAAAGGACGCGCTGCGAATAACCCAGGAGTCGCCGCCTGGCGTCATCTTCGCCGTGCCGGTGCTGTCGACACCCATCGTCCGCGAGACTTTGGCGACGACGCGGACTTCGACCGGGCCGGCGGAATCCGGCCCCAACTCCGGCCTGAACGTAATGAATTTGACATCTCCGCTCGGAACGCTGGTTTGGGGTGGGATCGGGATCGCGGCCGAAATGGCAACCCGGCGGTCCGGGACCTTGCCCGGCAGCAGCTTCAACTCCTGCAGTTGCCCATCGCTCAGGACAAAAACGCCGAACGTGCTGGGAAGCGGAAACCTGGGCTCCGCCGCGGGGGCAGGGGGAGCGGCCGGTGCCTCGGCCACCGCCTGCGGACGCTCGATTGGCGCGGCTTCGCGCGGCGCGGGTGGCGAGCTCTGGAACGCAGTGACAAGTGATCGCGCCGATTGCCAGTAGAAGACGGCTGCGCCAGCGATTGCGAGAACGAGGAAGAGCGCTGCCAGCCAGATGGCTGTACCGAATACACCCGATCGTTTTGATTGCTTGAAAGGAGAGGGCGCCGCCGTCGGGCGCGGCGCTCTTGCCGGGGGCGCCGCTTCGGCCGCCAAGGACGGTGGAGGGGGCGGCGGCACGATGTCCTGGCTTCGCTCGGCGAAGATGCGTTCGACCTCGCCGATTGCGCTTTCGAGCATCTCCATGGTCTGCCGCGAATACCTGGCGTCGCCATGTCCGAATTGCTCGAGCAGCCGGATGCGGGCCAGTTCATAGACCAGCTCGCGCATTTGCGTCGGATCATTGGCGACGGACTGCACCCGCGCGGAGAGAATGCGAATGAACTCCGTCCTCATCGCCGAATTTTGTGCAGTGTCAGACGGGTCGCCGGAAGCAGTCATTGCAATTGATCAAACATCTTCCCTCTGCCTAGCAGCAAGAGCGCGGACCTCAAAGGCCGATGCATGATCTGTGGATGCCGCCACCGCTCGCCCGAGAGCGGATGGCCATAAGGCGCTTGCTTTTGCCGGAAAACCTGCAACATTCCGGGTAGTCATTCTTTAGTTGGTACTTGATATGCGCGGCGTCCTGCCAATTCTGGGTCTTTCAGTCGTTTTGATGCAACCGGCGCTGGCGCAGGGCATCAAGGATCCACCGAACTACCCAATGTCGGCTTCGCAGCGCGCGCAGAAGGCGCAGACAAGTCAGAGCGCGTCACGGCCTACGACGATTCGCAACGTTGCAACCGGCAGCCTGCCCGCGGGCATGGCCGTGCAGCGCGTGTATCGGGACGGCAAACTTGTCGCACTCCCGCGATATTAGATTCGGGAACCGCAGGCGGGCTTAAGCGTTTCTCGTCGCTCAGGAGGCAAGGCGATGAAGGGCGTATTGTTGTTCGCGGTTGTACTGATTGTCCCATGCGCCGCTGCGGCGCAGGGGGTGAGAGACCCGTCGACCCCGAATGCGAACTCGGTCATCGTCGTAAATCCGCCCCAGCAGCCCGCGCGTCCGACCGCGACGCCCAACGTGCCGACGTACATACCATCGCCACCGCTTGGGGTACGGCGTGCGTTTCCCGCTCGAACAGGCGCTCGGGGAAGCGGCAGCCGGTATTAAGCGCACTTATCTCCGGTTGCGCGCGGTGGCAGCAAAATGAACGGATTGAAGACGGCGGCCACCATTGTTCTTGCGCTCAGCATCCTCGATGGCGCAAGCCTCTCCCGGGCTCAGGAAGATATCGCGGCCAGCGTCACGGATGATGGTCCGCCGCCTGAAATATCCCGCAACGCGTGGCGGCAGAGGATCGAGGACGCGAAAAGAAGGGCGCGGGAAGTCGCGCGCGAGAGGCGGGAGCACCCCGAGCTCTACATGCCGATTCCCGAAGATCCCGACCTCATCGCCACCGAGCGCGTGCTCAACGACGAAAGCCTGCAGACCGGCGACATCGTCTCAACCAACAAGGGACTATTTGTCTTCCGCGGCCGCATCGACCAGCCGCGGCGCCAGGAAGATTTCGTCCCTTTGTCCGCGCGATGAGCCCGGTGGCTGCGACCGGGTTGGCTGGCTAGCCCGGGTTTTGCCGGCCGGTGTGGCCTGCGCATAAAGAACCCAAAGCGGGTGCTTGACGCGGGCCCGGACAACTCGCACATCCGAGCGAACCGTCCAACGGACGCCATCAATGCCCGCGATTTTGCGCTGCAAATCGGTCAGAAAATTATGGCCCCACGCCCGAGCACCCGCATCGCCCGAAAAGCCCGCCACAAGGCTGAGGCGGATTTTGCCACCTGGCTCATGATGGCCAAGCTCGGTAGCTTCGATGACTTACCTCCAAATGCGCAAGCGTTCCTGCTTGACTATCGAGCCAGGCTTGAGCGGATGAGCGAGGCCGAGTCGAAGGTGGTGGCAGTTCGCGAAGTCTACGCCAGCTACTATGGCGAGATGGGCGGCCTTGGCCCGGCGCCAGAACTGGAAGCCCTCGTGACGTCAGTAGATAACGGCGCCGTGCGGTCGCAGGGACAGCGTAAGCCGCAGCCCGCTCGGCTGGCCGCGTCGGCCCCCAACAGGCCAGCCGTCCGAAAATCCGTGCCGGCCCTGCTGATTTTCGCAGCCATGGTGGCTTTGATCGTCGCCTACAAATTTCTGATGAATTAGAGCGTTTTCGAGCGAAGCATGCCCTCGGACTTGATCCGAGGGTGGACACCGGTTCGCGCGAAGAAAACGCGTCAAAAAACAATCTAACGCTTCGGCTTGGGAAGTACCATCCTGCCCTGGGAAACAACGCCACCCCACTTGGCGGACCAAGCGACTTCCGAGGCGGAGGGTCGCTCGGCGACGTGCCCCCGAGCACCCTGCAGCGCAAACAGCGCGCCCTGGGGATCGACACATCGCGCGATCCAGCAGCCATCGGGCAATTCGATCGGCCCCTGGAGAACCCGGCCTCCGCCAGCATTCACGCGCTTGGCAGCCGCGCCGATGTCGTCGACATTGAAGTAGTAGAGCCAAAACGGTTGCGACACGCTCGGAAGCTTGGTGAGCATGCCGCCGATCGTCTGCCCGGCCGCCGAAAACAATTGATACAAATCTGCGGGGTCGGTTTCAGCGTTGGCTTTCCGCCAGCCAAAGAGCGCGCCGTAAAAATCAAAGATCTTGTTCCGGTCTTCGGCCAGCAACTCGTGCCAGCCCACGCGCCCGAGCTCGTCCAACGCGACGGGTTGCCGTTGGCCATATGTCAGCCCAGTGACCAGCGCAAAAGTCGCCTTTTGCGGATCGGCGACCACTGAAATTCGGCCGATATTGCTGCCCGTTGGCGGTAGCAAGACTGCGCCTCCAAGACGCCCGATCTGTGTGGTTGTCGCATCGATGTCATCGACTGCGACGTAGCCGACCCATCTCGGCGTTGCCCCCAATCGCCGCCCTTCCTCCGGCAGCTCCATAAGCCCGCCAACCGGAACGTCGCCGGCGCTGAGCACCGTGTAGGCCAGTTCCGGAAGCGACGCATCCTTCACACCCCAGCCGACGACCTCGCCATAAAAGGCACCTGCTGCCGCGAGGTCCGTGGTCAGGAGTTCATACCAGGCGAAGCGTCCGAGTTGATTGATCAAGCCAATTCCTCCGCTCACGCCTGGCGACGATTGCGCACTGCATCAAGTCGCGCTCTTTGCAATCCGCGTTACGGCGCGGACCTCGTTGCGATGGACGAAAATGCACCGGCTTCGTTCATGAAGATGAATGCTATCTGAACGAGTGTCGTTACATTTTCGTGTGTGCATCAATCTTGCCTGCCTTATTTGCTCGGCGTAGGATCACTCCAACGAAGATCCTTCTTGCAACATCGGAGGATGCGACCATGGCGCGGGTGAAGCAAGCTTCGAAAAAGAGGCGAGTAACCAAAACCGCCGTACCGGCGTTGGGAGTCGCTGGACTAACTTTTTCGCTAGCCGGGAGCGCATCGGCAGCAGCCGTACCGACGGGCGACGTTCAACAGAGGCCGAATTTCTCACCTGGCATGGTGATCACGCTCGGTGAAGAGGAGCTGGCCGACGTCAGCCTCGCCACCTTCCATCTCTTCGACAACGAAAACCTCGGCAGCGGCGTGCAGCTAGCCCAGCGCGGATGCGGTGGCTGTCGTGGATGTGGTGGCTTCCGGGGATGCGGTGGCTTCCGCGGATGCGGTGGTTGTCGCGGCTGCGGAGGCTGTGGATGCAGAGCCTGCCGATGCGGCGTCGGGTGTGGTGGCTGTGGCATTGGTTGGATAGGCATAGGAGTGCCGTGGGTCGCATGCGCAGGTTGCTGTGCATCCTGGGGCCGGTGCCGCTGGTGCTAGGCTGCGGCACGTACTGATTGTGTACCGACAAGCCAGGAATTCATTGGCCGGGCTCGCGATCGACCCGGCCATTTCTGTTTTCGTTGCAACACTTGCGGGCGATCTGAAATGGCAAATAACAAGATCCGCGTGCTGACCCGATGACAGCCAATCGCAAGACTCCTGTTACGAAGCAGACCCGCAAAGACATCCTGCAGTTCGCGCCAAACTTCACCGCCTATGTCCTGCCTCCCGATGCGGTTTGCCTCTATTCCGAGGATCGCAAGTTCTTCCTGCACGGCGAACTCTATTGTGCGCTGGCCACGGCGATCGGAAAAAATGGAAAGGCTGCGCCAGAGCTCATCCGCCAGCTTTCGAAGAGCTTCCCGCCCGACAAGATCGAGGAGGCGATCAAGCGGCTGATCGAGCGCCGATATGTCGTGACGGCAGCATCGCACGGATTCGCAGGCGCCGTCGCTGGATATTGGGCGAGCCTCGGCCTGCCTCTCGAACTCGCGGAGCAGAATCTCCGCAATTGCCCGGTGCAGGTGGAATCGATCGATGTCAAAGGCGCGAGCGAACTTACCGCTGCCTTGAGCAAACTCGGCGTTCGCTTCGCCAAGCGTTCGCCTAAGCTCGTGATCACGCTCGTAAGCGACTATCTTGACCGGCGATTGGCTGAGATGAACCGCGAGCGCGTGTCTGACAAGACGCCCTGGCTGCTGGTGCAGCCGTCGGGCGTGTTTCCACTGGTGGGACCCGTGTTCAAACCGGGCGAGAGCGCCTGCTGGACTTGTCTGTTTGATCGCATGATACGCAATCGGGAGATCAAGGGGTTTCTCGACCGCGGACAGGCGCGTGCGGTCGCCGTATCGCCTCTGGTCAGCGACACCATCGGGCAGACCGCCATCCACTTTGCTGCCGTCGAAATTGCGAAGGCGATTGCCTCCGGCTTTCGCACAGATCTGCGCGATCACATTGCAAGCTTCGATCTCACTGGTGCGGTCGTCGCCAAGCACTATGTCGCGCGGCGCCCGCAATGTCCCACCTGCGGCAACAAGAAGCTGCAGAATCCGCGCCGGGCTGCGACGCCGATCGAGATTGCCGAGGGCACAAAGCTCATCATGACCAGCGGCGGATACCGCACCGTGACGTCGCGAACCACGGTGGCGCGGTTCCGCAAGCATGTAAGCCCGCTGACCGGAGTGGTGACGCGGCTCGAGCGGATCGAGGCTGATCTGCCGATGAACACCAATTTCTACGCCTATCACAATTTCTCTGCGCCGGCCCAAAGCCTCGATCAGCTCAGGTCGGGACTGAGCGGCGGCAGCTTCGGCAAGGGCTCCACGGCCGAGCAGGGCGAGGCCAGCGCGTTGATGGAAGCAATCGAGCGCTACTCGGGCATTTTCCAGGGCGACGAGATCACGACGGAGCGCCGCTTTATCGATTTCGCTCCCGGCGACGCCGTTCTTCCCAACGACGTCCAGCTTTTCAGCGAAACACAGTTTCAAAACAGACATGCCCCGTCACCGGACGATTCACATCCGGTCCCTGAGCCGCTCGATCCCTCGACCAAGACCGAGTGGTCGCCGGTCTGGTCGTTGCGCGACAAGCGCTTCAAATATCTTCCGACCGGCCTCTTGTACTTCTTCTATGGCGGCTTCCATACCGATTCCAACGGATGCGCGGCCGGCAACACCCGCGAGGAAGCCATTGTCCAAGGCTTCCTCGAACTGGTCGAGCGCGATGCCTATGCCATCTGGTGGTACAACCGGGTGCAGCGCGCCGAGGTCAACCTCAAGCAATTCGACGATTCCTATGTGCAGGATCTGCAAGCGCAGTTCGCTGACGCCGGGCGCAGGCTCTGGGTGCTCGACATCACCAGCGATCTCGGCATTCCCGCTTACGTGGCGATCACGCACTGGATGCAGAACGGACACGAAAATATCGAGTTCGGCTCCGGCGCGCATTTCGATTGCCGCATAGCTTTGCTGCGTTCGCTCACCGAGCTGACCCAGTTCATGTCAATCGGCATGATGGGCGGCGGAAGCGGCGAGAAGCCGACGCTTGACGGTGTCACGCCGCTGCGCCTGGAGGATTATCCGTTCCTGATCCCCAGCGACGATCCGATCGTCCCGCCGGCGCCGAGCCTTAAGGTTCACGACAATACGCGCGACCAGGTCAATGCCTGCGTCGAGATCGCCACCAGCGCCGGATACGATTTCCTCGTGCTCGACCAAACGCGGCCCGATGTCGAGGTCCCCGTCGTCAGAGTGCTCGTTCCAGGCTTGCGGCATTTCTATCGCCGCTTCGCACCGGGCCGGCTTTACGATGTTCCGGTGAAGCTTGGACTATTGGATCGCCCGCGACAGGAAAGCGAACTCACGCCGTTCCTACCACACACCTGAGGCTCGGTCTTTCGTGCGCGCTCCCCGGAAAAAGCCAGCCAGGAAGATCGCGCCAGTCATTGCTATCAGATTGAACGGTCGTTTTTCCCTTCAGATGCAGGCGGACGGAAGCATCGCCGCCGCCCTGGGCGACTACTCGGTCAGTCTGGGACCATTCAGCGCGGCCGCGATGGATCGCGCGGGACATCTGGCTGCCGGCCTGCCGCTCGCTTCCTTTGCCGGCAAGAGCGCCGTCGCCAGGGAAGTCGACATCCTGGTGCATCGACTGGCGCGGCACGGGCTTGTCGAATACCGCCTGTACTCTCCGCGTGACGAGCAGGATCTCGTGGTCATCGAGCCGCAGGTCCCTGAATACTGGCCGCAATGCGCAAAGCTGGGCGATCGTGACATCGTCGTGTTGTCGCGCTTTGCCTATCTGCGCCGGCGCGGCAATGAGATGGTGCTGGAATCGCCGCGCGCCGGCGCGCTGTTTCGGATCGGCGATCCCGCCATCGCCGCGACGATCGCTGCACTGTCTCGACCGCAAAAGATCAGCAAGCTTCGGCGCGAGGCGGCCTTCTTCAACCTCGATCTGCTCGGACTGCTGCTCGACAGCCAGATCCTGCTCAAGCTCGACGCGAAGAGCGGCGACGGCCTTCGGTTGAATGAAGGCGACGGCAATCTCGTTCTGTGGGACTTTCACGATCTCCTGTTTCACACGCGGAGTACAGAGGGCCGGCATGCCAATCCAGTTGGCGGCACCTTCGCCTATGCGGGCGCAGTTGCACCGCTGCCGGCGGTGCGTCCACCTTGGTCCGGCAAGACCATCGACCTGCGCAAATTCTCCACCCCGGGGCCGGTCTCACCCTTCGCGAAGCTGTTGCGCGAACGCCATTCGATACGGGATTTCGACGACGAGCACCCGATCACGCTCGCCGAACTCGCGCAGTTTCTCGACGCTACAGCCCGCGTGCTGTCGGAATGGAAAAGCGATGCGAATTCTGGCGTTCCTGAAGTGACCTACAGCACAAGGCCCTATCCGTCCGCGGGCAGCGCCTACGAGCTGGAATTATACCTCGCGGTGTCAAACTGCGAGGGGCTCGACCGCGGACTTTACCACTACGACGCGGGTGGCCACGCACTGGTCGCGATCGGCGCCTCCGCCCAGCAACTCCATGCGCTCTCGACGGCGGCCGAGTTTGCCATGGACGCGGCCGGTGCGCCGCAGGTCCTGATCACGATCGCCGCGCGCTTTGGGCGGATTTCCTGGAAATACAGCTCGATCGCATATTCGCTGATCCTGAAGGACGTTGGCACCCTGATCCAGACGTTCTACCTGGCGGCGACCGATATGGGACTTGGCGGCTGCGCCATCGGTACGATCAACATCGATCTGTTTGCAAAAATGACGGAGCTCGAATTTCATGTAGAGAGCCCGGTCGGCCAATTCGCACTCGGACGCGGCAGGAAACCGCTGGCCGCAAGCTAGAGAGGCAGTGGAAGGAAGCGAACTCCTTCTTGAGCCGGGAGTGGAATCGGCTTGCGGTTCCTCTCCGCGCAGCGTAATTTTCAACCATACGTAGATCATTCGGAAGCAATCTGTCGGGTTCGGCCTAGCGGGAGAGAGCGATGGCGGACGTCCCATGGCACCTTTCCGGTGACTATTTCGAGAATTGCAGTTGCAGCCTCGTGTGTCCGTGCCTTGTGTCAGCGGCTCCCCCGTTGACCTCGCGACCGACCGAGGGCTTTTGTAATGTACCGCTGATCTTCCACGTCGAGAGTGGCCGCTATGGCGACATCGCGCTCGATGGACTCAATGTTCTGGTTATCCTCCACGCACCTGGGGTCATGGCAGACGGAGACTGGTCGGTGGCCGCCTATATCGATGAGCGCGCCGACGATGAGCAGACCGAGGCCCTGGCTGCGATCTTCACCGGTGCCGCCGGCGGTCCTATGGCCGCGTTCACACCGCTGATCAGCAAGAACCTTGGGGTGAAGAAAGCCCCGATCACATTCCGGATCGACGGCAAGACGCGGTCCGCGGAAATCCCTGATATTCTGCACATGTCCGTCGATCCGTTGCCGACCATGCATCCGAGCGGGGAAATGTGGGCGAACATCGGCCATCCGGTCAGCCCCGACAGGATGGTGTTGGCGGTTGGCGCCTCCGGCAATACGTTCACCGATCATGGCATGCGCTGGGACAATTCCGGCAAGAACGGCCTCTATGCGCCGATCAGCTGGTCGAACCAGCCGTGATGCAGCGCCTGACACGGCGCTTCGACAAGACCGGACGCACTCCTCGCAAATGATCGACAGCCGCCTGGAAACGGTGCTGCGGCGCGATCGCTGGATCGTCGGCGGCGCGATCGGGATCATTGCCGCGCTGGCATGGGGCTACGTGCTCTGGCTCGCCAACGACATGGACATGGGTGGCATGGACATGACCGGCTTCCGCATGATCCCGGCCGGGATCGGAATCATGTTGCCGGCCAACGAGCCATGGCGAGCGGTCGAGTTCGCGTATGTGTTCCTGATGTGGGCGGTGATGATGGTCGGAATGATGGCACCCTCGGCAGCTCCCATGATCCTGATGTACGCCCGCGTCGGTCGACAGTGGAAAGCGCAGGGCAAGCCGTTCGCTGCGACCGGTTGGTTTGCGGCCGGCTATCTCCTCGCCTGGAGCGGCTTTTCGCTGGCAGCAACCTTTCTCCAATGGGTGATCGAGCGGATAGCCCTGCTGGATTCCCGGATGGTGATCGCCAGCAACCTTTTCGGCGCAATCGTGCTGATCGCGGCGGGAGTCTATCAATGGACACCGCTCAAGGACGTCTGTCTTGCTCAATGCCAGTCGCCGTTTCTGTTCTTGATGCGCCACGGC
The DNA here is from genome assembly GCF_059512425.1 of Bradyrhizobium sp. Leo78. Taxonomy (NCBI): domain Bacteria; kingdom Pseudomonadati; phylum Pseudomonadota; class Alphaproteobacteria; order Hyphomicrobiales; family Nitrobacteraceae; genus Bradyrhizobium; species Bradyrhizobium sp. Leo78. The sequence goes on along the minus strand of NZ_JCAMOT010000053.1, from coordinate 32,232 downwards.
GGCTTTCGCGACGACCCGCGAGGCTGCCTGCTGCTGGGGCTTCGGCACGGAGGTTATTGTGTCGGCTGCTGCTGGGTCTTGATGGCGCTTTTGTTCGTAGGCGGGGTGATGAACGTGCTTTGGATTGCGCTCCTGGCACTGCTTGTCCTTTTGGAGAAACTTACGCCGGTCGGACGATGGATCGCGCGTGCTGCCGGCATTGCATGTGTGGCCGCGGGCGCTTGGCTGCTGGTGTCCTTGCCGCAGTGATGAGCAGTTCGACCTTAAAACTAATTCTTTCTCACACCAATCGCCGAGCGCCGCCGTTGGCCAGGCCATGTGCGGACAACCGTCTCTTCATAAAGAGGGGCTTCGCGTCAGGTCGATCCGTGCGGTAAAAACCCGCTATTTTGAAACAAAAATTGATCGAATGCTCCAAGAAGAGCGAGGATATTTCCCAGAAATGGCTTGATTTATCCGTTCGGTAGTTCGTGCCGGTATTTATTTGTTTGATGAGTAACCAGCCATGACTGATCAACAATTGAAGGCAATTGGCGAAGCCCAACTCATTTTGGAAGAAGACTTTCGGTCGTACCCCAAGGATGATGTCCATATCCTTGGAATACTCGAACGCCCCGACTTGATCGTTGCCGTAAGCCGATTGCGGCAACGAAGCGGTTGGGTGCGCTTATGAGACAGCCGCTACAATCGTTAGCTTTGACCGCTTGCATTTCTGTGCTCCCGTTGATCGGGATGTCAAATGCACAGGCAACGCAACAATGCAGCGCCGCGATGCCATCAAATCCGCGAGGGCAGTGGTGGTCCTATCGTCTCATCGACGGAAGAAAATGCTGGTATGCGGGCAAGCCCATGCTTTCGAAATCGTTGCTCGCGTGGCCCAAGGAGGCATCTGCCGCACCGCGTTCTCCAGAAGCTGACGGCGTCCTCATAGCGACTGGAGATCCAATAGACGCACAAGCGGTGCCACTGAAAGACTCTGACACCTTCGAAGCGCGATGGCGTGCCCGGATATCTATTTGCGGCGCATGCAACTGACCAACAAGGACACGCCGCGGCGAAGATCGAGCACGAATTCGAGCTGCGCGTTCGGTTATTGCGTCCAAGATACTGGGGGGAGCGAAAAGAGGCCGCCAACTCCTGCAGCCCCTTTCTTTGGCCTGAGGTGAAAGTCACCGCCAATGGTGATGATGCCGCCAGCCATGGTGGTGGCCGCGGTACCAACCGTGGTGATGGCCCCTATGCCAACCGTAGTGATGGCCCCGGTGCCAACCGTAGTGATGGCCGCGACCGCCGTGATGGCCCCACCCATGCCCGTGCCCATGACCGCCTCTGACCTGAATGACCGCCTCATCGGCTCCGCCCAGCGTATAGGGTGTTGCTGCGGGCATAGCCGACGCCGACATAGTTGGCGCAAGCGCAAAAGCACAGCCGGTAAGTCCGATGATCAGAAGCCGTTTCATTTTGGTGCCTTCTCCTTTGTGGCAAATGCTTCTGCAGACTAAGAGCTCTGTTTTGAATGTTGACTGAACGGTGCATTAAACGCCCGTTCAGCACCGTTGCGACTGACTTGCGGGATCGCAATTGGGTCATCTGTTCTTGCTTCGACCAATGTCCTTGACGGGTCACCCGGCTCACACCCGGCAGGGCTCGGATCGAGCTAAATGGGTTCTGCTCAAGAAGCCGACATGTCAGCGTTCATGAGCACCCTGCACGAGTCTAGTAACGCCGCAGCAGGTTGCCGAACTTCGGATCCAGGGCCTGCGCGGATTCCATCAGCAGGGTTTTGCCGGGCGGTGTGGCCTGCACATAGGCTGCGATGAGCGGGGCTTCGAAACGGGAGCGGTTCGAAAGCACGGAGCGAATATCCGACAAGGCGAGCAGGCGCATCTCTTCATCCGATGCGGCCGAATTCGACGTGACGGCCTGAAGTCTCATGAACGCCACATCGGACGACACTGGTCCCGTAAGATAGGACGCCTTCAGCGCGGGAAGGGCGGTGCCATCGGTCCGCGCTTTCAACGTTGCAAGCGTCAACCAAAGCACCGGCCTGATCGGCGAAACTTTCAGCGCGGCCGCGACGGCGCCCTGAGCGGCCTGACTGTCCTCCGCCCGGGTGGCAGGATCGAGTGCGGGTTGATTCAGAACCTGCGCTGCCTTCGCGATCGCATGATCAGCGAGAAAATCCCCGTCGAGTGGAAACAGCGCGGCGAGGATGGTGGAGGCAAAGCCTGTTGTCGCGGCCTCGCCGTGAAGTCTGCCCGTCAACAAGTCGTCTGCACGAAGCTTCGACCGACTTAGGTCCGCACAGAAGCTGAAGGCGGCATAGGCGATCAGTATCACCGCCATGCACGTTCCCGTCGCGCGGAGCCAGGTCATTTGATTCATCGGCTGACTTTGTGGATGGGCACCGTTCGTCGGTGCCGGATAAAGCCCAATTGAAACTTCAAATCGCGAGCAGACTATCACCCTGTATCGTCAGCAGCGTCAAGTTGCCGGTCGCATATGCGCCCGTATCGATGTTGATGCGGTTCGGCCGAACGTCCGGCGCGCTGACGGGCGTGTGTCCGTGAACGATATATTTGCCGAAACGCTCCTCGGAATTGAGAAACTCCTCCCTGATCCAGAGCAGATCCTGATCCTGCTGCTTGTCGAGCGCAACGCCGGGGCGAACGCCGGCGTGCACGAAGAAGAAGTCCCCGCAGGTGAACGACGTCGGCAACTGCTCGATGAACGCAAGGTGCTCGGGCGGCAAGGCACGCTTCAATCCTTCGATGAGCTCGACCTGCTGTTCCGTCGTCGGGTTCATGGTCGGCGTCACGCCATAGGACATTAGCGTCAAGAGGCCGCCGTAATGGCGCCACTCCTGGAGCTTGGCCGGGTCCTTCAGGACGTCGAGCAGGAAGACCTCGTGGTTCCCCTTGAGGCAAACCGTTTCGTGACTTTGGCTGCGCTGGATCAGGATATCGAGCACGGCCCGCGATTGCGGCCCGCGATCGACGTAATCGCCAAGGAAGACCTGGATGGCGCGCTCCGGCGCCGAACGGTCGAGATCAACGTCAATTACGGTTAAGAGCGATTGAAGAAGATCGGCGCGTCCGTGGACATCTCCGATCGCATAGACGCGGACGCCATCGGGAAGCCGGGGCTTGATGTTCTTGCGAAAGCGTCGGGTCAGACCCATCCTTAAGCCAACTCGCCTGCCTCCGGAGCTGAAGCTCCAGATTCTTGTTTTGACGCGTTTTCTTCATCGCGAACCGACGTCCGTTTCGCTCGAAAACGCTAGAGCCGATCAACCCTGCCACGGCTCTTAGCAGAGCCCATTTCGGACCGATATCGTTAATTGTTTCAGAAAGAGTTGCTTCGGTTTTGACTAAAGGGCCGCGCAGCGAATGAGCTGTATCTCAAGAGGTCTTTTGTAGCTTCCCCGCAACGAGAACGGGGGGCGCAAAATGCGCGGAGTTGCAAAGATATTGGCGGTTGCCGCCGCCATCTTCACGATCGGGCTGCAGCACGGGGCGAAGGCCGGCTTTGTCGGCACGCCAATGGCGCTGCGGGGGGCTATCCAATACATCAAGTTCGATGCGCCGACATTGCCGCCGATGGCGTTCACGATGTTTTGCCTCAAATATGCCGGCGAGTGCAAACCGCGCCGCATGGTGTTCCGAGGCGGACGGCTGAAGCTCACCGCCGAGCGTTGGGCCGATCTCAAGGAGGTCAACCATTCGGTGAACACCGGGATTCGGCCACAGGCCGATCTGGAGGGGCTGGCCGGCGAGAAATGGCTGCTGCATCCGGCAAGCGGGGACTGCAACGACTATGCGGTGACCAAGCGCCACGAGCTGATCGCAAGGGGGTGGCCGGCCCGTGCCGTTCTGCTCAGCGAGGTGGTGACGACCTGGGGCGAGCATCACCTGGTCGTCGTCGTGCGCACGTTCAGCGGCGACCTGGTCCTCGACAATCTGACCCAGAACATCTCGCCCTGGTCGCGCAAGCCCTACCGCTGGGTGCGCATCCAGATGCCCAAGAACCCCAACTATTGGGCATCCCTGGGCGATCGCAACGCCTGAACTCAGCTCACCGTGCGGCCTGGCTGACGCTTTGCGAAAGGCCAAGCCCCACGATCGCTGCAAGACAGACGATGGCCCCGGTACGTAGCAGGCCGGGACCGGCAAATCCCTGCACAACGGCGAAGCAAAGGCTGGCGGCCGCCGCCGCCGAAAAGAAGGAGTCGCGGCCACGCCGCAGCGCCCCTGAGACAAGGCGCGTCAGCAGGGAAAGCACGATCGCGATTGCGAGTGCCAAGCCGATCCAGCCCGTTTCCACGAATAGTGCGATGGCTGCGGAGGGGACCGCAAGCGGTGCCGTTGCATCGCCGGATTGATAGATCCGGCCGATGGACTGGAAGGCTCCGGCGCCGGCACCGAACCAGCGCGTATCGGCAAGCAGGCGGTCGAGGACCGCGCGCGCTTGTTCTGGTTGGATCGGCAGAAGCCGCAGCAACGGCGATCCAGAGCCTTTTTCGAAGATCCAGGTCAGAACGAGGGCCGCGCCAATGGCTGCGACCACGCAAATCGCGCTGGCAGCCAGGGCCGACAGGTCCAGCCTGCGAATGACCAGGATGAGCAGAAACAGCGCGACGCCGAGCGCGCAGGCAACCGCGCTGTTGGTGTCGGAATATCCCAGGATGACGGCGCCGTTGATCAGCAGGCCCGCGAGCCCCAGCATGCCGATAGCAACGGAACGGATGATTGCGTGACGCGTTTCGGCGCGCTCCGCGGCCAATTGCATGACGGCGAGATTGAGCGCCACGCCAAGGCCGCTCAAGCTGGTCGCGAAATCCCAGCCATCCGGACCGATGCTCGCTCCCTGCAGCCGATGATCGACGATTTTCAGCACGGCCACGAGAGCTGTCAGGGTGCTCAACACGAGCAGGACGAGCTCGGCCCGCCGCCGATCCCTGCTAAGGACGATCGTCACCCCGATCAGCGCGACGCAAGCGAGCGCCAGAAGGAATGCGCCGAGCGTTCCGCTGAAGTCGGCCGTGACGTATCCGAAGGGGATTCCCTGCAGGGCATCATACGTAGTGGTCCAGATCGGATGAGCGAGTGACAACCCGATTGGCATCAATTGCGCGCCAATGCAGAGCGGAATGGCGATCAACACCCAGCGCAGGTTCGCCGTCGCGCGCAGCAAATGCTCCCGATCCGCCTTGCTCACGCTCATCGATGCCGCCAGCAGGCACACGCCTACAGCGGCCATTCCGAGCTCGGTGACGAAGCCGGAGTTGGAAGTTTCAAGAACGGTGGTGAAAACGAGCGCGAAGAGGAGGGCGAAAAAAGCGACGGACAATCGGACTGCTCGGAAAATGCCTGAACCGAGTCGCCACCATATCTCCCGTCGGCTTCATTTCAAAGAAGCGGTCGTGACAATTGGATCCGCAAGCGCGGCGGGGGATCAGCGGGCGGTCTTGAGCGGACGAGCCACAGCGCGCGTCGCCCGCGCCGCCGCGAGGGCGAAGCGCGTGAATGATCCGAACAGATATCCACCGTGAAGGGCAAGTGAGCCGATCGCACAGCCTGTGAGACTTTCGACCAGCGTCAAGGAAAGGATCGGGGCAAGCAGGAGCGCAATTGCGCCGGTCGCAATCGTCAGAGGCAGAAGCACGAACACCTTGAAGCGCAAGCCGAAGACGGCGCCAAAGAGAAAGCTGAAGATTGCAACCTGAGCCATACGCACACACTCCTGTTCGGAGTGTCGGCTCCAGACCTTAAAACGCGCTTAAGTCGGATATGCAGATTGCAGCTTACTGGCTGCAGCTTGCAAGCAGCGTGCTGTAGGCTTCGCGGAGCCCGTTGAGAGCAACGATACCTTTGATTTCGTTGGTATTTTCCTTGACGGTCACCGCCAGCGAAGGCGTGGTCTGCCATTTGCCGCCGGCCAGCACGCCAGCTTCTTCGGGCAGAAGCACCGCTGCCCCTGCGGCGGCCATCGTGGCCTCGAAGCTCTGGGAGAATCCCGCCGAGGCAAGCGTCACCCGGGGACGGCTGCGCGGTGGAAATGGCCGGATCAGCGCCACCAGCACCTCGATCTTGCCCTTCGGCGCACAGCGGATGATCAGGCCGGCAAAATCCGGATCGGACTGCAGCGCGTCGGCCGTCTTCATGATGGCAACAAAGCTCTCGTCCGCCTTGATCCCCTGGGCCCGGGTGAACTTCCAGTTCGACATATTGGCCACAGGTATCGGGGTCATCCGGCAGACCCGCGCTGAGCCTTCGGTGCGGCAGACCGAGTTCTCATAAGTTAATTTGTTCGCCGGAGCGGGGGGAACTTGTCCGAGCGCCAGCAGCAAAACCAAGGCTGGAAGCATGTGATGGCGCTCCGAAGTGGTCAATCAACGCAGGCTTAGCAAACCCTCGAAGATCGGGAAACTCACCCCTACCGAATCCGCCATCCTCGGGATACTGCCCAGCTAAAGGGCAGGTCCGCTGTCATAAATGTTGCATATTTGATCAGGGATACCGCTGAAGGTCCCCCATAGTTGCGTCGGCGCCACACTCGCGGTTCCAAATCGCCGTTAACCATCTGTTCAGGGCCGGAACGTCTTGTCGCAGTGCGAACGGCGCCGTAGGACTCGCCCGTATTGGGGAAGTTGGGGCGATTCAATGTATTTGTTTGCCAAGGGCTCATTTCTGAGCACGTCTGTCTTGTTGCTTGCTGTGGGACTTGCTGGTTGCTCGACTAACCCGGGTTCCGGGCCGCTCACCGATGATGTTCTTTCGCAGACGACGGAGAATGGGCCGCAATACGAACTCATTCCGATCAATACGACCACGGTGAAGATCCTTCACACCCACGAGCCGAAGGGCCTCGCGGGTGCCTTCACCGACCAGCGGCCGCCGGCGAGCATCGTGTTCGGCATTGGCGATGTCGTCAGCGTCACGATCTTCGAAGCCGCCGCGGGTGGTCTTTTCATCCCGGCGGAAGCAGGTGTGCGTCCGGGTAACTTCGTGACCATTCCCGATCAATCGGTCGACAATGACGGCTTCATCACCGTGCCCTATGCCGGTCAGATCAGGGCAGCCGGCCGTACCGCCGTCGAAATCCAGCGGGCAATCATCGAGCGGATCGGCAATCGCGCGATCGAGCCGCAGGCCGTCGTCGCGATGGCGAGCCAGCGCACGCAGCTCATCAGCGTGCTCGGAGAGGTCAACACGCCGGCGCGCTATCCGGCGAGCGCCGCCGGCGCCAAGGACAAGGTGCTCGACGCGATCACCCGCGCGGGCGGCATCAAGGGCCAGGGCTTCGAGACCTGGGTGATGTTGGAGCGCGGTGGCAAGCGCGCGACGGTGCCGTTCGAGAATCTCGTGATGGCGCCGGAGAACAATATCTACGTTCGTCCCGACGACAGCATCTATGTCTACCGCGAACAGCAGAAGTTCCTGGCGTTCGGCGCGAGCGGTCAGAGCGGCGAATTCAATTTCGACGCCTGGCGCATCAATCTTGGGGAAGCGGTTGGCAAGGCGGGCGGTCTGCTCGACTCGCAGGCCGATCCGGCCGCGGTGTTCCTGTATCGTCGCGAGCCTCGGAACGTGGCGGCTCAGCTCGGCATCGACATCAGCAAGTATACCTCGGACACGATCCCGGTCATCTTCAGCGTGAACTTCCGCGATCCCGGTGGCTTCTTCCTCGCCACCAAGGTGATGATGAAGAACCAGGATATCCTCTACGTCTCGAACTCGCGTAACGTCGAAGTTGCCAAGTTCCTGACCTTCCTGCGGGTGGTCATGGCGACCGGCGGCGATGCGGTTAACCTCTCGAACGACGCGCTGATCTTCCGCAACAACATCAAGCTCGCGCCGTAACTCACCTCGGCCACGCAAACAAAATGGCACCGTGACTTTGTCTCGGTGCCATTTTGCGTTTATGAGCAAACTTCGTGTTGCTCACATCTGAAGAGGCCACATGCTGTTGGTTCGGCTCGGGCGGGGTAGCCTTGCTGCTGCGGCGGCGGCGTGCGTGGTGATCGGCCTGCTGGCAAGCGAAGGCCGGGCCCGGTCTGAGACGCTGGGCGTTCGCCACCGGATCGATGTCGTCGTCTCCGCCGAGCCGAATGCTCCTGTGATGGAGCGGCTGCGCGGCTCGAAGGGGGCGCTTTCCTTTACAGTGCGTCTGTCAGCGAACTCCCAGGAATCGCGCTATTTTGGCATGCTTTCACCGTCCTTTTCCGATATCGTCATTCCAGAAAACGCAGGCGCACCGCTGGTTGCGCAAACCAAGATCTGGGAGGAGGAGACCTGCCATCAGCGACGGGGTTTGCCGAAAGTCACGGTCACACAGATCAAGGCGAATTTTGGCGACGACAAGAACGGCATCGAGGTCTCGTCCATCAATCGTCACATCGGACTCCGAGTGCCCGCTGACGAGCTCACGCCGGGCATCAAACTGGGGCAGGGCAGCGACGAGAGCGGCTCCTTCTATGCGGTGCGTGCACAAACGAGGGACAGCCGGCTGAACGTCGACCTGAAGATTTATCCGTTCGACTGCTTCTTGAGAAACTTGAAATAATGAGATTCGCGCGAAGAGGCTCATGCGGCTAGGCAGGCTCAATATCCGGTGGTCGAGAAACCTGCTTTCCACCAGCATCCTGATTTTTGTCGTTGCCGGCGCACCGTTTCCGTTCGGCTCCACCAACGACCTCTCCATTGCCTTTTGGTGCCTTTGCCTCGGTCTCGCGCTGGCGCTCGCCTCCACCCGCGCGCTGCGAAGCGAGCATGCACGGATCATCGCCGGTATCGGGGTGATTATTGCGGGATACGCATTCGTGCTGCACGAGCAGCTTTCCGATCACCCCTGGCTTGCGCCATTTCACCCGATCTGGAAACAGGCCTCCGACCTGCTCGGCACGCCGATTGCGCCATCCGCTTCCATCGTCAAGAACGAAGCCTTCTTTGCGCTTGGCGCGCCGCTCGCGAACGTCCTGGCGCTGCTGCTTGGTCTGATCATCGGAGCGGAGCGTGAGCGGGCGCGGCTTATCCTGTGGGTGATCGCAGCCTCGGGCGCGATCTACGCGCTCTACGGCGTGTTGTCGTTCCTGATCGAGCCAACCATGATCCTGTGGCGCGACAAGACGGCCTATCTCGGCAGCGTCACCGGGACCTTCATCAACCGCAACACCGCGGCCGCTTATTTCGGGTCCTGTGCGGTGATCTGGATGCTGCTGATCCTCGAGAAGATCCGGCGGCGGATGTCGGAGCGGCGCCTGATCTGGGTGCGCCTTTCAAGAGACCTGGCCGACATCCCGCCACGCGAGATCATCCCGCAGGCGCTGGCGCTTCTGATCTGCCTGATGGCGATGTTCATGACGACCTCACGCGCGGGCGTCGGCCTGTCGCTGCTGGCGATGATCGTCTCGTTCACCGTATTCTTGCGGAAGGATCTGCCAGCGCGCACCGGCATATGGATTTCGCTCGGGTCCGGTATCGTCGTCGCGCTGGGCCTGTTGCAATTGCTCGGCGGACGGGTCTCCAGCCGGTTTGACTCGCAGGGGCTGGTGGATGAGGGGCGGGTGGAGGCATGGAAGTCGACGCTGCGCATCATCGCCGACAATCCCTGGTTCGGCACCGGGATGGGCACTTTTCAATGGGCCTTCCCGCCGTATCGCAGCCCGAACATCTCGATTCGCGGCGTCTGGGATGCCGCGCATTCGACTCCGCTCGAGCTTGCTTCCGAGGTCGGTATTCCGCTGACACTGCTGGTGGCGGCTGGCTGGATCGTGATGTTCGTCGTTCTCGCCAAGGGCATCTTCAGCCGGCGGCGGGATGTCATCATTCCGCTTGCGGCAGCAGCCACCGCCTGCCTCTCGCTATTGCATTCGATGCTCGACTTTACTCTGCAGGTCCCCGGCTACAGCATTCCGTTCTTTGCGCTTTTTGGCGCTGGGCTAGCGCAATCGTTTCGCTCCGGCGAGGCCGCGATCAAGCCGAGCAAGATGCAGGAGGGCAGCGACGACGCAGCCGGGCAGCGGCAGCCGCGTACCCTTGAAGTTCATAAAACTGTCTATTTTTGAAGCGCTTGCCGCTTAACGAAGTTTTTAGAATGGGTGGACAGCGGGAACCGGTTCCGCTACGTTGCACCGCGCATAGCGATATTCTCGCGCTCAGGGGCGGCTGATTTCAGGAGGAATTATATGAGCGTTCTTAAGTTCGCGCTGCGGGTCGCCGCGGCGGCGGCAATCGTCGCGACCATTTCATCGGCAGCCAGCGCGGCCGTTTATCCGCCGCGGCAGCAGCTTTCGGCGCAGATCATTTCGGAATTCAAGGGTTCGCCGACGAGCCTGTTGCAGCAGCATCCGCAAGCCGGCGCGGCGATGATTTCGCGGGTGCGCGACCTCGCGGCGTCCGATCCCACGACGCTTCCGGTGCTGATCGGGCTCCTGAAGGATTCGGCGACCAGCAAGGATCAGGTCAAGGCCATCGTAGCGGGTCTGGCGCAGGTGGCGCGGCTTGCCGCTCGCAACGATCAGGCCTTCGCCGACGAGATTCAGCGGGCGATCGCTGGCACCAACAACCAGGACGTGATCGCCGCCTATCAGGCCGCGACCGGTGACGTCGCGATCGCGGCGGCCGGCGGTGGTGGCGCAGGCGGCGGTGGCACCGGCGCCGGCGGGCCGACCGGTAATTTCGGTGCCGCGTTCGGCGGCAACAATGGCGGCGGTGGAACGTTCGGCGGACTGCATTATGCGAACTCCGGCTCGAACTTCAGCGGCTCGGTCGGCGGCACGACCAGCAGCGTCAGCCCGCGCCGCTGAGCGCGTTCAGCTCAGTCGACGCATCTCAATCGGCTTTCGAGAGCGGCGCCAATGCGCCGCTCTTCCGTATTTGGACGGGGTGTCAAACGCGCGTCATGGTCGCGCGCGAGCGCCGTTAAGCTTCACGCGAAATCTCGTGTGTGGAGTGCGACTGCACCGCATCAATTAAGTTCATCCCGGTCCTGCGCCATGCTATTCTGCCGCACGGCATCGCGCTTTGGGGCACGGTATTTCCCTCGCTCGCGCGGGCCGCGGGGCGATCCAACATTAAAAATCCAGATCCGTTATCCCTCGATACTTGAACGCTGGTTGATTTCAGGAATTGCAGATGCTGCAGGTGAATAAGCCGACCTCGGAAATCAACCGCGAATATGTCGAAATCGAAAGCTCCCCGTCGCAGACGCTGACCTCCTATCTGGAGGTGATCAGGCGGCAGTTTCCGACCATGGTGGCGATCGTCTCGGCGTGCCTGATCCTCGCGCTGCTCTATCTGTTCACCGCCGCGCCGCAATTCACCTCGACTGCCTCGATGGTGATCGACACCCGCAAGGTGCAGCTGTTCCAGCAGCAATCCGTGCTCGGCGACATCGCGGTGGACTCGGCGACCGTGGAGACCCAGGTCGAGATCCTGAAATCCGAGAACATCAGCCTTGCGGTGATACGCGACCTGCACCTGATCGACGATCCCGAATTCACCGGCGGCGGCGGCGGCCTCATCGGCACCGTGATCGGCGCGGTCGGCAGCCTGTTCTCGGGCGGCGACGCGCCGTCCGAATTCGAACAGACGCGCAAGGCGCTGGAGCGGTTCGAGAAGAACCGCACCATCAAGCGGCTCGGCCTCACCTATGTGATGGAGATCGGCTTCACCTCGCTCGATCCGGCGAAGGCGGCGAAGATCGCCAATGCGATCGCGGACGCCTATATCGTCGACCAGCTCGAGGCGAAGTACCAGGCGACCCGCCGTGCCAGCGTCTGGCTGCAGGACCGTATCAAGGAATTGCGCACGCAGGCCTCCGCCGCGCAGCGCGCCGTGGTCGATTTCAAGACCGCCAACAATATCGTCGACACCGGCGGGCGGCTGATGAACGAGCAGCAGCTCGCCGAGGTCAACAGCCAGTTGATCCTGGCGCATGCGGCGACCGCGGAAGCCAAGGCGCGGCTCGACCGCATGAACGACATGCTCAAGCAGGATATTCCGGACGCCAACGTCGCCGATGCCCTGAAGAACGACACCATCGTCAAGCTCCGCGCGCAATATGTCGACATGGCCTCGAAGGAATCGATCTGGTCGACCAAATATGGCAGCGAGCATCTCGCCGCGGTCAACCTGCGCAACCAGATGGCCGAGATCAAGAAGAACATCCAGGACGAGCTCAAGCGCATCCAGGAATCCTACAAGAGCGACTACGACATCGCCGTGACGCGCGAGGAGGCGATCAAGACCAGCCTCGCCAATGTCGTCTCCGAATCCCAGCTCACCAACCAGGCGCAGATCCAGCTCCGCGAGCTCGAGAGCAACGCGCAGTCCTACCAGGCGATGTATGACAATTTCCTGCAGCGCTACATGGAATCGGTGCAGCAGCAATCCTTCCCGATCACCGAGGCGCGCGTGATCAGCGCGGCGACCGCGCCCTTGAAGAAGAGTTCTCCGAAGACGCTGATCATCCTCGCCGCAGCGCTGATGGGTGGCTTGATGCTGAGCTTCGGTGCGGCGATGGCGCGCGAGCTCACCGACAAGGTGTTCCGCACCACCTCGCAGGTGGAGGAGGTGCTGGGCACGAACTGCATCGCGATCCTGCCCTCGCTGGCGCCGCCGGCCGGCCTGCCGTCGAAGCTCCCGGACGGCCTGCAGTCGAGGCTCCCCGCCGGCCTGCAGTCGAAGCTAGCCGGCAAGCTCGCAAAGCCGAAGAACAACCCGGAGCCGGACCTGCTCCGCTATGTCGTGGAGAATCCGCTGTCGCGCTTCGCCGAGGCCGTCCGGACGCTGAAAGTTGCGGTCGATCTCAATTCGATCGTGCGCGAGAACCGCGTGCTCGCGGTGACCTCGACGCTGCCGAACGAAGGCAAGAGCACGCTCTCGACCAACCTCGCGCAATTGATGGCGCATAGCGGCGCGCGCGTGCTCCTGGTCGATTGCGACCTGCGCAACCCCTCGCTGTCGCGCGCGCTGGTGCCATCTGCGCAAGCCGGCCTCGTCGACGTCGTCGCGCAGAAGGTGCAGCTCGAGGACGCGCTGACGATCGACCCCGTCACCAGGCTCGCGATCCTGCCCGCCGGCACAACGTCAAAACTCCTGCACACCAACGAGATACTCGCCTCCAAGCCGATGCACGCGCTGATAACCCTGCTGCGCTCGAAGTTCGACTACGTGGTCCTCGATATGCCGCCGATGGCCCCCGTGGTCGACGTCCGCGTGACGTCGTCGTTCGTGGATTCCTATGTGTTCGTCGTCGAGTGGGGCAGGACCAATATCGATGTCGTCAGCCACAATTTGCGCGGCTCGCCGGAAATCCAGAACAAGCTGCTGGGCGTGGTGCTGAACAAGGCCGACACCAAGATGCTGGCGCGGTATGAATCCTACCACGGCCGCTATTATTATCAGAAATATTACGCGCGCTATGGGTATGTGGAATAGGATTCGTTTGCCTAGATCTCACTCAGTGCGTCGAGCCTCCTTGCGAAGTGTCTTCGTAGTATTGGGTGTTGTGGCAGTACTCTGGTCACTGGCCACTGTGCCTTTGTTTCGGCGGACGGCTTCGGCAAGGGATGTGACGGCACAGATATTGGCGGATTATCGTTTCAAACCCGGTAAGTTGGACGAAATCCTGGCGCGCATCGAAGTGCGGCCAAATCTAATTACAGTGCCATCAGAGCTGACTCGGGCGATTGCTCTCATCGCTCTGCGAACCAGCGAGGAATCGATAGAGCGGATGAGCTCAGAGGAGTTCGACCGAAATATTCGGACCGTTGAAGACAAGCTGAAGACGACCCTAGCCTTGAATCCAAGCGATTCTTTTGGATGGCTAATGCTCTACTCCGTTAAGATAGCAGGCAATGGATTTGATCCGAAGAATGTTGAATATCTCGATCAATCTTATGCCACTGGTCCTCTCGAGGGATGGGTTTCACTTCGCCGCAACCGGTTGGCGTTAGGCATCTTTGCATTTCTTGACCCTGGAATACAGAACTTGGTGGTTTCTGAGTTTTCAGAGTTGGTTGACTCGGACTTCATCGATGACTCTGCAAGTAGTTTGAGTGGGGTTGGTTGGAATAGTCGGGAGCGCTTATTGGCTGGCCTTGCATCGGTAGACATAACCAGTCGACAAAGGCTTGCGAAGCGGCTTTCAGCGGACGGCATTAAGGTCGCCATACCGGGCATCGAAATGGACGAAAGGCCTTGGCGGTGACGTCAGTTTTTCATGCGCTTGGCGGGCGAGGCTGCTGTCTCGTTTTTCTTCTTTTTCTTGTATCGATCGCGCCAGCTCGGTCTCAAACTAGCGCAACAACCTCGAATACACCGAGACTCACAATGCAGGGACCGGCGGACCAGCGCGATGGAACTATCATTCGAGACGCACTGGGGCGTCCATGTCTAGATGTTGAGGCCGCTGCTCGCACGCATATCGTGAACCCCGACGTGCTCGACCACGTCGTGAGTATCAAGAACAACTGCCCTCGGTTGATCAAGGTGAAAGTCTGTTATTTCAACTCTGATAACTGCCGGTCCTTCGATCTGCTAGCCTATAAGAGAATGGACACTATCCTCGGCACGATGACCGGGGTTAGGACCTTCAGATACTCTGTTTTTCAAAAGTAGCGTTCAGCCAGGATCACATGCGCGAGCGAGTTACTGTCGTGATCCCCACGTACAATTCCCAACAGACGATTTCTGCGGCCTTGGAGTCGGTATTCGCGCAAGACTGCGACACGGCGTCGACAATCATCGTAGTTGATGATGCTTCGGTTGACGATACTCTGACAGTGGTCCGTAGCACGATACAGAGGGCACCCTCGCATTGCGCTGTTAGGATCTTGACTAGCCCGGTGAATTTGGGAGGAGCGGTAGCCCGTAATCGAGGGATTGAGGGCGCACCAACAGAGATGGTCGCGCTCTTGGATGCCGACGATGAGTGGAAGCCGGATCATCTATCTGCATCCGTCGAGTTCCTAAGAAATAGGGGCCTTGATTTTGTGTTCAGCTCACCGGAGGCTTCAAAGAAAAATCCGGCCTATAAGACAGGGACATCGCCCCTCGAGTTTATCTTTGTGCGAGGCGGGATTGCTCAAACGAGCAGCTTTGTTTTTCGTAAATCGTCTACATTGCGCTTCGATGAAAGACTTCGGAAGCATCAAGATTTCGATTTCTTGATGAGCGCTTTCTCGATGGGGCTAGCTATTGGTCAGTTGGATCGGGTTACCAGTTTTTACAACGACACGAAGGAAAAAAGGGCGAGAGTTAGCAAGCAGCGTCGACCCACCAGCTCAAGGCAATTCTTGTTAAAGTGGCGTCGTCAAATGTCTGCGGATTCGCGTTTGTGTTTCCTGATCTGGTTTCACTACTATAATCGGGGCCGCATTAGCTTCCGTACCGCGTGGTGGGCATTGAGGCGAGTAATTCGATCCAATATCAGCGCGGTTCTTAAAGCTCGGCTTGGAGTAAGCATCATGAGGGCGCTCTCGAGTCGACCGATATAGCGCTTCGAGATCGGTTCTGGATGGACGTGGGTGGGGGCATGCGACTACTTGTGCAAGTATTGGCTTGGCTGCTTCCATGGCGCTTACGGCGTCTCATCCTTGTTCATGTCCTTGGTTATGAAATTAGTCCCACGGCGCGCGTCGGCTTTTCGTTGATCGGCGCGAACCGTGTTTTCATCGGTGATCAGGCTAGAATTGGTCACGCAACTCTAGTCAAAAGTCTATCCGAGTTTCGCATCGGAAATTCCGTCGTCATTGGTAACTTCAACATTATTGGAGGCTGCCATGGAACGAAGCTGTATCCTCACTCCCAACAGAACTGCGTCTTTGTCATGGAAGACGGCGCAGCCCTAACGCACGAACATCGAATCGACTGCGCCAATCGCGTAACCATCGGCGCGTTTTCAACGATAGCGGGACGAGGTTCGCAAATCTGGACGCACGGAATCGATCCGCGCGAGTCTAAGCAACTGACGGCCGAAGTAAGTGTCGGGAAGTTTGTTCTTGTTAGCACCCGAGTAATAATCTTGAGGGGCTCAATTTTGGAGGACAAGTGCATCGTTGCCGCCGGAGCTGTAGTAAACGGCTTAGTGAACTCGTTGACGTTGGTTGGCGGGATGCCGGCACGAACAATAAGAACCCTCAGCGGCTCCGAGAAGTATTTTACTAGAGCGACGCCGGAGGTCGAGTAGATGTCAACGGACTTTCCGCTGCTGCTAATCATCTCGATCATCTTGGCCGGGATGATTTGCTTCTTGGCAACAAGATGGGTTTCGCGGTCTCCACGAAATCGATATTGGCCGCTCGACATTTATCTACTCAACTGTGCTTTCTTCCTGTTGCTGGATTTTCAGTTCTTGTTTGGTTCCCAGTACAAGAGCTTTCGAATTGGCGAGCAGACGTTGAATTGTAGCGATTCAATGTTGGCCAATATGCAGATCGGCAATTTGATTGTGTTCTGCATGTATGCTGGTCTGATGGAATTGTTCATCAGCCGGAAGTCGAGTGCTTTCGTCTTGCAAGAAGATGGACGAGACCAACGGGCAGCGATTGCTTTGTTCTTGACCATCGCTGCTCCAATCTGCGGGTATCTTATTTGGCAAGTTCGCGAGATTGGTTTCTCGACGTTTCTGGAAACGGTTGGTGCCCGTCAATACAAGAATGATGCAGCCTTCGTGATCTTGAATGCTTCTCCGTTTGTGTTGGTCGCGTCTCTCTATGTGATATTTAAATCAAAATCATTGTGGGCGAGCTTAGGAGCGGTGTTTGTATTTGCTATCGTAGCGGTACTGTCGGGAGGGCGCGGCAATATCGTTTCGGCGTTCTTACTGTTTGTTTGTGCGCTACTTGCCAGGGGAAGGGCACCAAATCCGATTCGGATGTTTGTGTTTGGTCTGGTGCCGTTGGTTCTTTTTCTGCAGGTGTACACGGCTTATGTGCGATATGCAGGATTCCAAGGTCGGGCTGGCCAGGACGTCTGGTTCGAATCAGTTGTTGAATCTGAAAGCTTTGCCATTTGGAAAAGTGTGTATGCCGTCGCGGAAACTGGCTTTGAACTGCCCTATCCATTCTATGGATTGACGGCTTCGTTCTTTTTTCCTGTTCCCCGATCACTTGCTCCGTTTAAGCCGGAACCGCCAAGCTCCGCGTTCACCAAAGTCATGAGTCCTGTCCGTTTCGAGAACACGGGGTCTGAAATTACGCTGTCCGGACCAGGAATGCTGATGGCCGAATTTGGTCCCGCTTTCGGTGCGCTTGTTTTTGGCTTGGTTGTTGCCTCGATCTCCGCATTTCAATACCGGCTCTCAATGAGCCCGGCGCGGCAGATAGAAGCTTATGTTGTATATTTCTATGTCTTCGCGTTTTGGAGATCTGACATGTTCACGGCGTCCCGCATTCTGTGGACTTTCCTAATTGGAACTGCGATGTTTCTTTTGCTGAGGATTTTTGTTCTTCCACGTAGATCTTCCGCGCCGCGCCTTCTGCGCAGGCACGGTTTCTAGCGCATTCATGGTTGGTCTGAGGAGGACAAAAAGGCGCAAGTTAGAAGCATTGCTAACGTGCCGCTCTGTTTCGCAGAAGTTGGATCGAATGGGGCTGAGAACTTCTATTCTCGACCGTGGCCGGAATTGCACTGTCACGTATCGTACAACTGCTGGCTTGATCGAGGATGCTAAGTGAAGTGCCTGTCAGTTCGCACTCACTAATTACATTGCGCTGACCGCCAAGTCTGGCAGCTACTCCGCGCGTTAGCCCGCGAATGCTTACCTTATCAACTTCGTTGTCGGTAACGAGTCCCGTGTTTCGGGATTCGAAGACGATACCGGCCTGTGCTGCGGAGCTCGAAAACGAGACATTTCGAATCGAATTATGTGACACTGTTGCTGCACCAGTGTCGAAGGATACGATTGCTCCACGTGCTCCTTCGCAGGAAATGTTGCCGTTCTCGATTGAGCAATGCGAAGATGGTCCAAGCCTCACAACTGCGCCGGTCTTGCTGAATAACTTCGCGTCGATCGAGAAGTTCATGATCCTGCAGTTTCTTGACGATTCTTGTATGGCTACGATCTGGTGATTGGGTGTAGGCGGATCATTTGTCATCCGAGCGGTAAGATTATCGACGACCACGTTCAGTGAATTACAAGATAGTTCTACAGCGAATCGATCAAACTTTGCGTTGATGTTGGTCCAGCGGCAGTCCTGAAAGAGATTTCCGTATACGCCCGCACGGGCTTCAATCCAAAGCTGGCTAAACTCACATCCCCGTGCGGCACTATCACCTATCCAAAAACCGTACGATCGTATAGCCAAATTTCGAACGGCAGAATCAATGGATACGAAGCAGCGGCTTGGTGGTCCGATTGGACGCCAGTCAGTCTGATCATCGGCTGGAGCCATGACCGCGGTTGCTTCGAGTTCTAGACTTCGATCGAGATAAACGCGGTCGTGCTCGATTTCTACGATCAGGCAAATGATTGTTATAGTAGAAATCGAAACATCGGCTCTGGTGAGATCAAAATCGGCCGATCGAACGAAAACCGTCTGACCTTTCGAATAGCGACCAGAGCGATTGTCTACAAAAACGACTGCATTATTGTGCTTATCTAGGGTGATCGGATCGAATGCGATGTCGTTCAGAAATTGAGGATGGTAGTTTCCGGGGAGAATAACCGCCTGATCCATGAATGTCAGGCTATGCTCCCTGTCGTTAAAAAGTAGACTTGCGGGACCTTCCCCCACTAGGGCCACCCGGGACTTCAGGAGTAGGGGTCTAGTCAGCCGCCAATACTCGCCCTTAACTCGATCCCTAGCTGGGATTCGGATAGTGCCACCTCTGATCGATACTGTATCAATAGCACTCTGAATGGCATTCGTGTCATCGTGACGACCGTTGCCAACGGCTCCAAATTTTCGCACGTCGGTTGGGGACTCTCCCATCAAGGACGAACTGAAGGATAGGAGGCCTCCGGCTGCGAGCAGTTGTCGGCGATTAATCAAGTAAGGCACTCGTCAAGCTGATTCGAAAAGCTGAATAACGGTGTTCCATTGCGCTTGTGAGCGACTTCTGAGGCCGAGAAAGTGCTCCCGGGTTGCGCTTCTAGTCCTGTCGAACGCGTGATCGCTAGCAAAGAAGCGGCTAAGAACAGCTATGACATCGTCCAATTCATCGGCTTCGATTAGGCTGCTTGGGCTGTTCGCAAGCAAATCAGCAATACATCCACGGCATGACGATATCACGGGGATACCCGCCGCCATCGCTTCCAGAAGCACAAAGGGCTCTGCTTCATTCTTGTATCGTGTTGGAAAGACGAAAACGTCAATGTTGGAGTAGAAATCCTCCTTCGCGGCGCCGTACACTGGTCCGACGTAGTCAATTGGCAAGCCCTGGTTCTTGGCGGAGTTGTAAAGCTCGCGGCAATGGTCATCGCCCCATGGACCCGCCACAAGAGCCTTGATAGGTAACCCTCTCGAAACCGCAGCACGAACAATTGCTATGAAGCGGTCGAAGCCTTTTTCAAGAGTGATGTTGCTGAGAAAGCCCAAAGTAGTCGGAGTTCCAGCCTTTGCTACGATAGCGGGTGCTGGATCAAGGAGGGAAAGATTCGACAACACAACAAAACGACGGACAGTAGAGTACCGTTCTGTCAATCGCTTCCCCATTTCGTCACAAAGCACTAGATGGACAGACGTTGAGCCAGCCGCAAGAGTGACTAACGCAGTTAGGAATGAGTATCGGTTTATGTACGCGAAACTGTGATGATGTATTATTATTGGCAGGCGCCGTAGCCTAGCTACCATAATAACGACTAGGTCGAGCGCCTGTCTTATTCCTCCCGAAAGTCCCAGATAGCAAACAGTGCGGCAAGATCTTCTTCCAGGTGTCAGAAGCAGGTAGAGACCCCACACGATGCGTTTGAGATAGTCTCGAGCACGAGACAGGCGCGATGAACCCCGACCAGGAGCTAGGTCAACCTTCACAGCTTCAAAACCTTGATGCTTAAGGGCTTGCTCCATTCTCGAATTGGCGAGTGAGAACCCATGCAACGGCGGTGGGAAGGGGCCGAACATGAGGACCCGTCGCCTCCGCGCGTTAAGCTGCGAAGGCGTCGCCTGCTCCAAAGAGAGACTATTGCTGTTATCTTGAATCAACCGGATAGCTTTCGTCACTATGCGCTGGGTCTAGCGGGCGCTATCGGGAGATCGACTAAATAGAAAGTCGGCTTGAATTGGGCTGCTGCGAACGTGCTGATTGAAGACGCCTCGAAGATGAAAACCTCTATTGAGCAGGTAAGATATAATCTCGCTTGCAAGAGCTTGGCCCTTGTACATTTCCTTGTAGGAGCATTCGACATATATCTCATCGAAGGACGGTAAGAGTGCGCTGCATCCCTCAAGGACCTTCATCTCGAAACCCTGAACATCCAACTTTAGGAGGGCGGGGGAATGAATATCCTGAGCGGAGAGTACGCTGTCCAGCGGTTGTATCTTCACAATTTGATGGTCGGAAACAGTGGTCCCAAATATCGACCGCTGGTTTTCGGTCGGCTCTAAGAGCGAGGAAGAATCGTCTTCGCTCGTTATGAACATCTCGCGCTCAGCGTGTTCTGCCCCGATTGCCACATTGTGCAATCTGGTCAAACGATCTTCTGAAAAGATCTGCCGAAAGACCTTTGCACACGACCCTATAGGCTCGAAGCTCTGAATTTGCGCAGTGGGAAACAATTGTCGCATCAGAAGTGCGAACTGGCCTCGGTTCGCTCCTATGTCAACTATGGTTGCGTACTTCGAGCTCGCGAACACTTTGCGGTGCTCGATACTCGCTGCCACTCCATGCGCGAGGGCTTTTCTGCCCGAAGAGCTGGTGAGGGCACTAACAAGCTTGGCGGCGCGTAGAACGATCATCGAATACTCCGGAAGGCTCCTCTAGAGTGACTTGGGAAGCTGCTAGTAGAACGCGGCACCTGAAAGTCTCCCGTGCGCGAAGATTCTTTGCTGCTTTGCAGCCATTATCTGTCCGATCTGACACCTGATACCTCGCGCATTGATCGCTTTCTCAAGGTGTTGGCAGAGAATATCTTCCCCGGGGCGTTCCGCATCGTCTACGACGATCAGAAAGCCGTCCGCGCTTAGCAATGGAACTAGCTGCAAGGCGGCAAACCTCGCGTATCTAACATCCCTTCGGCCTGCCGGCGGGCCGTCTACAATTAAGAGGTCAATGCCGCTTGGCGGTGCTGCTCCAGTAAGATTGTAACCTTTGAATGCGTAGGGGCCGAGGGTCTGTTCCTCCAGCGCAACCAATCGCACCTCGTGCTTTACTTTTGCTTGCACGGCATCGCGCCAAAAGGGGTCGCTTTCGATCGTAAGAATGTTCGTATTCGTGCTCTGTGCGGATGAAACTTGATCGAGCAGTAGAGTAGATTGCCCGGCTCCTAGCTCCACAATTTGTTGAAATGGGAACTCTCGCAGAGCACGCAGCAAAGCGTAAAGCAAACCATAATTGGCTGCAGCGCCTACCGCGTAGTAGTTATTTGCCAAACCGAGCGAACGGATATCGCGGTCAAATATGGCTTGATACACTGCTTCTTGGGAGGGGTTTATGCCAGTTCGAGCGGATATCCTGAGGCTTGTGTTTGCTAGAAGGGAAAGCGCTTTACTTACCAAATTGATTGCCATCAGTAAGTTTCCCTTCTCGCCCGATGAGTGAATGCAGGAGGGTTCGCGATTCTGGGATTGCCAGGGTTGTCGAACTCCATGCTATCAATAGCACGGCCACGGTGACAGAAAGACGCGTGATCTCATTCTCGACACCTACATGATCCAACAATAACATCGATATGGATGTCATCGAGACCGTACAGACTGCAACGATGATCCCAGGAACGGCTGCCCTCAGTTGATCTGAGACTGACATGGGTCCCTTTCTCGCGGTCAACCAGACGATGATGGGAGCAGCCGCCAGCAGTGTTGCGGCGGAAAATCCTGCGGCTGCCGCGGTAGGACCTAGCAAACCCCCTAATACCGCGCCCCCGCCGCGGATAAATAGCTCAGCTACGCTCCATATCCTTAGTTCGCGAACTCTTCCTTGGCTTGTCATGAATTGCCCGAACGGCGCTATGAATCCCAATGCGAGAAACGCGGGGGAGAACCAACTAAGTATGCCAGCAACCTCGATCCAGGGCGGTCCGAGCAGAATGAAAATGAGGTCGTGAGAGATAAGCGGTAGCGTCAGTCCGACCGAGAAAAAGATCAGGCCAGACAAGGTCAGGATGTTACTGTATTCCCGCCTCACCAGAGTGTTGCTTTGCGCAATTCTGCAGAGGAGAGGGAATTGAACTTGAAGGTAAGGGCCAAGGAGGAATGAGTTCGGAAGAGAGTATAACGACTGAGCGCGGGAGAAGAGGCCGGCCGCCGTGCTTCCACTCCAAAAACCCAAGAACGCTCCGGCGACGTTATTCGATAGGAAGTTTAAGGCCGAAAAAGTAGCGACATTGGCTCCAAAGCCCACGAGTTGCAGGTGGTGCCTCAAATGCACTCTTAGCCGGGGGAACCAGCCGCCAAGGGCTACATAACTAACGGATGTAAATGCCGCTTGGATCGCGCTGCCTATCACGAGCGAGAACGCGTTTCTATACAGGTATGCTAAGACTGCGGTGCTGATCCAACCAATCAACAGTCCGCCCACTTCAGAAACAAAGATGGACCGGAAATGTAATTCTCGTCGCAGAACTGCTGCGTGTTGAGCGCTGAGGCCCAATAGCAGAAAACTGATAGCTCCGATCGCGAGGATAGGAGTCAGGCGAGGTTCTCGGTAAACATGCGCGATCGGTCCGGCGCAGATTAGGAAGACCATTACGAGAAGAACGGTACCGAAGGCGTTGAACCAAAAGAGAGCATCGCGTTGATCGTCTTCCAGTCTAGGTAGCTGTATAGCAGTGGATGGCAGGCCAAAATCTCGAAAAACAGAAAAAAGAGTGGAAAAAAATAGAGCTATCGCAATCAAGCCAAACTCGCCTGGTTCGATCAGCCGAGAAAGCACGGCAATTTGGCTAACGTTAAGAAGAAAAGAAATCACTCGCTGTGCGAATACAAGGCGAGTTGCTGACCGAGCTCGGCCTTTATATTCAGTAGGATTCATTGAGTGTGCTCGCGATTCTAAGATCGTCGCCGACCGAAGAAGATCGCTTGTTGCGGCCTGATATCAGTATGCCCTTGGTCTAAGGGTGAGAAGCGCGGTTCGTGCTAAGATTGAGACGTCCAGTCTCAAGCTCCAATTATTGATATACCACAAGTCCAACTCCGCCCGCTTTTCCATCATCCCCACCGTCCTCGTCTCGCCCCGATACCCAGGCTTCACGGGGTGACGGAAGGCGTGATTGCTACTTTGCATGGGGTTGTTTTCGACATTTTGATTGGACGGTCGCGAAAGCGCCCGGTTCGGACCTAGTCCCATCCCGCTTTAGCTCGTTAGTGGGCTGTCGGCCGTGTAAAAGTAACCATTAGCGTCCCCAGCAGGATCCGCAGATCCAACCACACCGTCCAATTATTGATGTACCACAGATCATACTCCACCCGCTTTTCCATCAGCTCCACCGTCCTCGTCTCGCCCCGATAGCCGTTCACCTGGGCCCAGCCTGTAATGCCCGGCTTGACGTGGTGGCGGAAGGCGTAGTTGCCGATGATTTGCTCGTATTCGGAGTTGTGGGCGGCGGCGTGGGGGCGGGGGCCGACCAGGGACATGTCGCCCTTCAGCACGTTGAAGAGCTGCGGCAGCTCGTCGATCGAGGTCCTCCGCAGCCATTTGCCGATCGGCGTCACGCGCGGGTCGTTCTTGGTCGCCTGGCGGATCGTCGGGCCGTCCTCCAGCACGCGCATGGTGCGGAATTTGAAGATGCGGAAGGCCCGGCCGCCGAAGCCGTTGCGGGTCTGGCGGAAGAACACCGGCCCACGCGAGGTGCATTTGATCAAGAGCGCGGTGAACAGCATGATCGGCGCGAATACGATCAAGGCGAGCGAGGCGCCGATCAGGTCGAGCGCGCGCTTGACCGCGCGCTCCTTCCAGCTCAAGGGCGCCCGGCGCAGCTCCGCCGTCCAGGCGCTGCCGCTGTGCACCTGCGGGTATTTCAGGAAGCGCGAGACGTTGGCGTCGGGCACCAGGTGCACCGGGATCGGCAGGATCTTCAGCCCGTCCAACAGGCTGTCGATCGCGTGCTGGCGGCTCCAGTTCATCAGCAGGAATACATGCTCGATCCGCTCTTCGCGCGCGTAGGCGACGAGTTCGTCGAAGCGCGGGCCGATCGAGGACATCAGAAGCGGCGAGGCCAGCTCGCTGGTGCGGATCTCGAACACGCGCATCAGCCGGTAGCCGTGCTGGCACAATTCCAGCATCGCCGCCGAGGTCGCCTGCAGCCCCTGCTCGGCGATCACGACCACGCGGCTGTTGGCGAACGCGCCTTCGCGCAGCGCCCGCCGTGTCCAGCGCGCCGCCACCGTCTTCCAGAGCGACAGCGCGATCAGCCCGACCAGATAGAACGAGATCGTCGTGCCGCGGGAAAACTCCTCGCTCACCTTCATCGTGAAGGCGATCGCCAGCAGCGCGGCAAATACGCCGGTCCAGGTCGTCAGCGTGATCCGAAGCTGCCGCGGCAGGTCGGTGATCGCCGTCAGCTCATAGCCCTTCTGCACCGTGACGAGCAGGCCGAAATTGATCGCCACCATCAGGCTGGCAGCGGCGTAGATGTCGGTCTTGCCGAGCGTCGATTGCATGAAAAGGTGATATGCTACCGTGCAGCCGACGCCGCAGACGAAGATCAACAGCCCATCCGCCAGCGTCACCAGCCATTCCACCAGTGCCGGCCGCAGCCAGCTCCGCCCGGACCATTCCGGGAGCTGGCCGTTAACTTGTGCAGGCTGGAGAGGTGGGCCCCCCGTGGGTAAGGAGGCCGGACGCGTCGCCAATATCGTCATAAAAATTATCCGCCAGCCAAAACAAAATTGATGAAAATACTTGCTCAGCCGGGCCTCAGCGTATCAATCCAAACGTGAACGAAAACAAGGGATACCGAACGGTAACCTTACTCAATATGCTGGCATTGTATCCCATTTGCATCTCACCCCTGCGCGCGTTGCGAAAATCTCGCGGAGTCTCCCATTGAGCAGGACGTCCAGGCGCCCGCGCAAGGCCGCGCGACGCAGATATCGCCGGGCCTGGCTGGCGGTCGCCGCGCTCGTCATCCTCAGTGTCGCCTATCTGGCGTTCAAGCGCGACGACATTGCTCCTGCGCGCACCACAACGCCTGCGCGCAATGAGACAACGATCTTCCTCGACGGCCGTTTCGGTGCGCGCTTCGCCGGCGAGATGCTTGCCAAGCAGCAGGGATTGTTCGCCCAGGACGGTCATACGATCACGGTCGCGGAGAAAGCCACCGCGGATTTTGTCGAGATGGTCGCACGCGAGCATGCCATCGGTGTGACAACCGGGCAGAAGTTCCTGCTGGCGGCCTGGCGCGGCGTGCCCGTCACGGCATTCGCCGCCAGCTTCCTCGACACCTCCGTCGTGATCCTCACCCTCGAGAGCTCCGGGCTGCGGCGTCCCGCCGACCTCATCGGCAAGCGGGTCGGTGTCCTCAGGGGAGGCGAGGGCGAGGTGATTTTCGACGCCATGATGGCGCAGCTCGGCCTGCCGCGCAGCCAGATCACCAAGGTCGCTGACCGCGACAATCTGGAGGCTCTGCGCGCAGGCGAGGTCGATGCTGTCATCACCGACATCGGCGCGCGGCCGCTGCCCTCCGACGCCGCCATGCCCCGCCTCAACATCATCAGGCCGCAGGAATATGCCATCCACGTGCCGGGCCAGGTCTATTTTGCCAGCTCCGATCTCGTCCACGATCGCCCCTCCATCGTCGGCCAGGCCCTGCGCGCCATCATCCGCGGTTGGCAGCTCGCCTATGGTGACTATGCACGCAGCGTGCCGCTGATCGTGGGATTCGATCCCGCCCGCCTGCGGGCGGAGCGCGTGACCTTCGACCTTCAGCAGCAGCGCGATCTCGTCTCGCCGACAGGGATGCGAATCGCGGAATATGACGAAAGCCGCTGGCGAACGCTGCGTGACATTTTGATGTTCGCAAAGCTGGGGGAGGAGACGG
This sequence comes from Bradyrhizobium sp. Leo78, assembly GCF_059512425.1. Classification (NCBI taxonomy): domain Bacteria; kingdom Pseudomonadati; phylum Pseudomonadota; class Alphaproteobacteria; order Hyphomicrobiales; family Nitrobacteraceae; genus Bradyrhizobium; species Bradyrhizobium sp. Leo78. The sequence continues at coordinate 6,087 of NZ_JCAMOT010000053.1, read as the reverse complement.
TACCGCTGTCGCAAGCGGTAAATTACGGCTTCGTCCGCGACGTCTACCGCCGGTCGCCCGATCTCGAAGGCCCCGGGGCGTGGCCCGGCAACCCCTGAGCACCGCAACCGATGCCGATAAACCACAGCCGCGCGCAGATCGTCGTGGTCAAGTTGCGCTCGCTGCGTGGCGTTGATAAAGCTAATGCCATTGGGGCTTTATTTTCGCGATTTCTCGCTTCCCCGTCACTGCCAGCAACGGCGGGGCTTTGGGATGCGCTGTTGGGGCTAGGGGGTTTTGATGCTCAAGACATTCGCTGGGGTTATTGGGTTGACGTTTGGCGTTGCCGTGATGGCAAGTTCGGCCACGGCCGCCGTTCAGATGCCGGCAACGGCAGCCATGCTTCGAGCAGACACTGGCGTGCAGGCCGTCACCTTCTGGGGGCAACCTTATCCTTACGGCTACGTGCCGTGGCGTCGTTGTCCACGCGTCCGCATTGAAACGCCGTACGGATGGTATTGGGATCGTGTCTGCGTTGCTCCCGGCACAACAGTCCTTCGGCGCGCGTACTAAATCACCGCACGAAGCTGCTTCACCGGCGCGATAGCTAAATCGCTGCTGCCTTCTTGCGCCGTGTGTTGCCACAAGTTTGTGCGGCTCTCTGCATTCACCATGAACTATGGTGAGGTTGGGCGTGGGGCTGTCTAATGGTGAAGCTTGTGTTAGCAAGTTCGCGCGCTTGGGGCTGCAAGCGCGCAGCGTGTGTTGGGCTTTTTTTGAAATGAGTTTTGATTGTCTGTTTTTCCGCGCGGGGCACGCGGAAGGGGGCGCATGATGGCGCCCTTTCATTACGATCTTGCAGATAAACGAATCTTTGTCGCAGGACACCGAGGTATGGTCGGCTCAGCGATCGTACGTCGGCTCTCAACCGAGAATTGCACGGTCCTGACAGCGGACCGAAGCGCGCTCGATCTGGCCAAGGAAGAGACGACGCTTCGCTGGTTTGAGGCAAACCGGCCTGATGTCGTGGTGCATGCCGCCGCGAAAGTCGGCGGCATCGGCGCCAACAACAATTTCCCGGTCGACTTTCTCTGCGACAACCTCTCGGTCGAATTGAACGTGGTGCGTGCGAGTCACGCGGTCGGGGTTCAGCGCCTGTTGTTTTTGGGGTCGTCCTGCATCTATCCCAAGCACGCAGCGCAGCCGATCAGAGAGGACCAACTGCTGGCGGGCCCGCTTGAGCCTACCAATGAGTGGTACGCGATCGCCAAGATCGCCGGCCTCAAGATGTGCCAAGCCTATCGCCGTCAATACGGCGATGATTTCATCTCGGCCATGCCGACCAATCTCTATGGCAAGGGCGACAATTATCATCCGGATCACAGCCACGTTCCGGCGGCGCTGATCCGCCGCTTTCATGAAGCCAAGCTCGCGGGAGCGCCGACGGTTACCGTGTGGGGCACCGGCACGCCGCTCCGCGAATTCCTCAACGTCGATGATCTGGCGGATGCCTGCGCCTTCCTTCTGAAGCGATATTCGCAGGACATGCCGATCAATGTCGGCAGCGGGGACGAACTCTCGATCGCCGATTTCGCGGCTCTGGTCGCCGAGGTCGTCGGCTATCAGGGCAAATTCGTCTTCGACGTCAGCAAGCCCAACGGCACCCCGCGCAAGCTGCTTGATAGCTCGCGTATCCGCGAACTCGGTTGGCGCCCGCAGATTTCGATGCGTGCCGGCCTCGCCGCGGCCTACGCCGATTTTCTCCGCGGATACGGCCGCAATCTCGCGCTTAGTCCCAGTACTTCAAACTGAACGGGAGTGCAGTATCTCGTCTAAAAACTAAGAAACTTAACATCTTTGATTTTGGTCTGCATTTAATGCGCATACTTCTGGTGGGCATCAACTACGCGCCCGATCTTGTCGGTGTCGCGAAATACAACACTGAGCTCTGCGAAAGTCTCGTGGCCGAAGGCCACGACGTCCGAGTGATCACCGCACCGCCTTATTATCCAGCGTGGCGAATTCCTCGGGGCTTCAGATCCTGGTATTTCCGGTCGAGAAAGCTGAATGGCGTGCAGGTGATCCGTACGCCAATCTACGTGCCTGCTCGTCCGTCGGGGGCCAAGCGGCTCGTTCACCATGCGTCTTTTGCATTGGCGAGTGCGATCCCTCTGGTGCGGACGGCGCTCTCGTGGCGACCCGACATCATGCTTTCGGTGGCGCCGTCGCTGACATCAGCGGCCCTCGTCGCCGCCGCCGCGCGCCTGACCGGGGCGAAATCCTGGCTTCATGTGCAGGACTTTGAGGTGGACGCGGCCTTTGATCTCGGTCTTTTGCAGAACCAAAGGCTCCGTCGGCTGATGCTGCGCGCGGAAGCGAGAATCCTGAAATCCTTCGACCGCGTCTCCACAATCTCACCGCAGATGTTGCGACGTCTCAAAGAGAAGGGAATTCCGCAGGAGAAGGTGAGGGAGGTCCGAAACTGGATCGACACCGGCGCAATCACTCCGGGCCCCGCAACGGTCAATTTCCGGACTGAGCTCGAGATTGGAGAAGACGACGTCGTCGCCCTCTACTCGGGAACGATGTCGAATAAGCAGGGACTCGACCTCGTCGTGGAGGCGGCTTCTGTTCTCGAACAAAGTCACCCCAACGTTCATTTCATTCTCGCCGGCGAGGGGCCTCACAAGCCGAGACTCCTGGAGATGTCACAGGGGCGCGGCAACATCCATTTTCTCGGCGTGCAGCCCAACGATCGTTTTGCCGCGTTGATGGCGAGCGCCGATATTCACCTGATTCCGCAGCGGGCAGAGGCGGCAGATCTGGTGCTGCCTTCCAAGCTCGGAGCCATCTTCTCTTCCGGGCGCCCGGTCGTCGCCATGGCGGGATCGGGTACCGGGCTGGCCGATGAAGTGGAAGGCGCCGGTTTGGTCGTCCCGCCGGGTGATGCGAATGCGCTGGCGGAGGCTGTCCGAACGCTCGGCGAAGATGAGCCGCTTCGAAATGTCCTGGGCAAGCAGGGCAGGACGCGCGCGCTTGAACGTTGGAACAGGGAGAGCATCATCTATCAGTGGCTGAGGGAGATGCTCTCCATCGATGATGATGGCGCCAGGCCGCACAGCAGCGGTGGGACGCAGCTCCAGCCGGAAGCGCTGTTGCTTCCCGTCAAGGAGCAGGTGCGTCTGACGGGCAAATAAGCTGGTCAAGCGCTCGAGCGGTTGGATGACCAATGCGCTCGAGCAATCGCCGCAAGCGGATCCCGCTCTGCGGCTATTCGTGCCGCGCGTAGTAGCGGAAGCCGTGCTGCTTGATCAGTTCGTCCCGCTTGGCGGATTCAAGATCTTCCTGCATCATTTCCTTGACCAGCGCCTCGAACGAGGTCTTCGGCTCCCAGCCGAGCTTGTGCTTTGCCTTGGAGGGATCGCCGAGCAGGGTCGCGACTTCCGACGGCCGGAAATAGCGGGGGTCCACCGAAACGATGCATTTGCCGGTCGCCTCGTCATAACCTTTCTCGTGAACGCCGCTGCCTTCCCATCGGACCTTGATTCCGATCTCGGCCGCGGCGTGGTTGACGAAATCCCTCACTGAATACTGCTTGCCGGTGGCGATCACGAAGTCATCCGGCTTGTCCTGCTGCAGCATCATCCACTGCATCTCGACATAGTCGCGCGCGTGACCCCAGTCGCGTAGCGCGTCCATGTTGCCGAGGTAGAGGCGGTCCTGCAGCCCGAGATGGATCCGCGCCAGCGCCCGCGTGATCTTGCGCGTCACGAATGTCTCGCCGCGGACCGGGGACTCGTGATTGAACAGGATGCCGTTGCAGGCGTACATTCCATACGCTTCACGGTAGTTGACCGTGATCCAGTACGCATAGAGCTTGGCGACGGCGTAGGGCGAGCGGGGGTAAAAGGGCGTCGTCTCCTTCTGCGGGATTTCCTGCACAAGCCCGTACAATTCCGAAGTCGAGGCCTGGTAGAAGCGTGTCTTGTTCTCCAGGCCGACAATGCGGATGGCCTCGAGCAGGCGCAGCGTGCCCAGCGCGTCGGAATTTGCGGTGTATTCGGGTTCCTCGAATGAAACGGCGACATGGCTCTGCGCTGCGAGATTGTAGATCTCGTCCGGCTGGACCTGGCCGACGATACGGACCAGACTGGAAGAGTCCGTGAGGTCGCCATAATGCAAACGGAATGGCGGATTGGCCTCGTGGGGATCGAGATAAATGTGGTCAATTCGATCGGTGTTGAAAAGCGAAGCCCGGCGCTTGATGCCGTGGACCTCGTATCCTTTTTCCAGGAGCAGTTCTGCCAGATAGGCACCGTCCTGACCGGTAACGCCGGTGATTAAAGCTCGTTTCTTCGTCATGGATAAGCCCCCGCACTGAAATTTCAGCCCGCTTCATAACGCAATAATTCTGCCAGAACAGATATTCTGGCAGAATTATTGCGCGATCGGCCAACAGGATTAATCGTGAAGGTATGCCCCTTAGTAAAAATAGCACGCGATAAGGCGCTCTGCCTCAAAAGGCGGCGCTGCGCGCAATGAGAATCCGCAACCATGTTTGATCATGGCCTGCGCGCGGGACGGGATATCACCGTGCGCAGCGGCGTCTTCAATCGTCACGATCAGCAATATCCATTGGGGTTGTTGCTCTGCCAGCGCCAATGATCCGCGCACATCGTCTCGAGCGATCTGGCCGCTTTCCATCCTATCAGTTGGGACGCGGTTTCCGTGGCGGCGTAGTAGGCATCGATGTCACCCGCCCGACGCGGCTTGATGTCATATGGGATGGGCCGGCCACTCGCTTTTTCGAAGGCGCGAACGACTTCGAGCACGCTGCTGCCGGTACCCGTTCCGAGATTGACCGAAAAGCATTTCGGACTGTCCAACGCCTTCAGCGCAGACAGGTGTCCGAGCGCGAGGTCCATGACATGGATATAGTCGCGAACGCCTGTTCCATCAGGCGTGTCGTAGTCGGCGCCCCATATGTTCAATCGCTCGCGTCGTCCGATTGCAACCTGAGCCACGAAGGGGACCAGATTATTGGGGACGCCGCGGGGATCCTCGCCGATCAATCCGCTCTCGTGCGCCCCGACTGGATTGAAGTAGCGCAATATGGCGATCCCCCAGCTTGGGTCGCTGACATATTGGTCGCGGAGCATGTCCTCGATGATGAGCTTGGTCCGCCCATAGGGGTTCACGGGATTGAGGGGATGGTCTTCGGTATAGGGCAGAAATTTCGGGGTGCCGTAGACCGTGGCCGATGAGCTGAACACGATGTTCTTGACGCCCGACCGCTGCATCGCGCGCAGCAGCCGGTGAGATCCGATAACGTTCTGATCGTAATATTCGAGCGGCTGCGCAACGGAATCCTGAACGGATTTCAGACCGGCAAAATGCATGACGGCCGTGCAGTTGTATTGCGTCAGCACCTGCTCGATCGCGCGTTCGTCGCGAATGTCGCCTTCAACGGCAATCAGCGCTTTGCCGCAAATCTGCTGGACGCGCTGCAGGGCAATCGGACTGCTGTTGGAGAAATTGTCGAATACGACGACATCTTCGCCCGCAGCCAGCAAGGCCACGCAAGCATGCGAGCCGATATAGCCGGCCCCGCCGGTCACAAGGATCATCGTCATTCTCCGCTAGATTGGGTCCTCAAGGAGCGTTGGCGCAAAGAGTCTCTACAATCTAGAGCTGTTGAAAGCAAAGGTGCGATGCGAGGGGTAGACAGCGGGATAGAGGCCGGCATGTCAAGATCGATCGGAAAGAATTTCGCTCGGTCATCGAGGACGTTGCCGGGCGCCTTCCCGATGGATGGCGGCCGACTGCGGAGCGGCCGCGTAAGTCGTCACTCCACTGTCATCGCCCGCGAACGCGGACGATCCAGTATTCCAGAGAGGTTCGTCTTCGATTGAGACGCCGCGGAGTACTGGATGCCCGCATGCGCGAGGCATGACGACGGTGGGCATGGCGAACAGCTCAATCAGATCTTCTGATTGTACTCGCCGACCTCCGGATGCGTGCGCAGCACGCGATCCACGGTCTCGAACATGTCGCGCATGCGCTGCTCGCTGACCGGGCTTTCGACCACCACCACGAGCTCCGGCTTGT